>JAPPDQ010000240.1 GCA_028875495.1 Chloroflexota bacterium | reverse complement strand
CCTGCTCGACACGGGACGTGCTTGCCTTTGAATGCTGGGATATCATGAATATTAGGAGTCATCCCAGCGAATATCTATGCAGCCCGACGAACCACAACTCGTTGACCGGAGCCGGGACGGCGACCTCTCGGCGTTCAACGCCATCGTCGAGCGGTACCAGTCGCAGGTCTACAACGTCTCCGCCCGCATACTGGGCGACCGTCACCTCGCCGAGGACGTTGCGCAGGAGACGTTCATCAAGGCGCATCGTTCCATCGACGGCTTCCGTGGCGGGAGTCTGCGAGCGTGGCTGCTGCGAATCGCCTCCAACCTGAGCCTCGATGCGACGCGCTCACGAAAGCGCCGCCCCGCAGAGTCTCTTGAGGCCGCGAACGAACGTCCCGGCTTCTCCGTCCCCTCCGGCGCACCCGGTCCCGAGCAGGAAGCCCTGCAGGGTGAGCTGCGCGAGACGATCCAGGACTGCATCATGTCGCTCCCCGACGATCAGCGCGCTGTCGTCGTTCTGGTCGACGTGCAGGGCCTGTCCTACGACGAGGCCGCCGAGGCAATCGGCAGCGCCGTCGGCACCGTGAAATCGAGGCTGGCGAGGGGCAGACGGCGCTTGAGAGACGCGCTCATGGAACACCGGGAACTTTTGCCCGCTCAATTTCGTCAGATAGACAGAGGACGTGCAAGCGATGGCTAGGTTGTTCGGACGGGAGGACCGAAGGCGGCACGAACTCCTGTCGGCATACGTCGACGGAGAGGTGACCGCCGAAGAGGCCCGCGAGGTCGAGGACCTCCTCGAAACCTCCGAGAACGCGCGCCGAGAGCTGGCCGAGCTCCAGGCGATGGTGGAACTCGTCCGGGGGCTGCCGGAACTGGAACCGCCGCGCTCCTTCGCGCTGGACGCAGCGCCTAAGAAGCGGTGGACGCTGTGGTGGCCGTCCGTACGAGCGACAGGGCTGGCAACATCGGTCGCGGCGATGCTGCTGGTCGGACTGGTAGCAGGAGATATGTTGAACGTGTTGGAGCAAGCTCGGTTCGGAGCGGATGATTCGGGGTATGCGTCGGATGATTCGGCCTTTGCTGCAGCCGCGCCCGCTCAGGAGGCGATGGCAGGGGCAGTCATGGTCGCTCCCGCTTCGCCGGAACCGGAAGCCGCACTGATGAAGAGCGCGGCAGCACAGGAGGAGTCGCCCCAGGTCCCGGCTGCACCGGCAGCGGCCGCGGCGAGGACGGCAAAGGTCGAATCAAGCGAGGAGCCGGTGGCAGCGATGCAAATGGCGGCGACTGAGGAAGCGGCGCAGGCGGATCAAGCCGAGTCCGACGAAGAACCGCAGGCTGCCGTGCAGAGTGTCATGGCGGCGGACGAACCACAGGTGGATGAAGCGGAATCGAGCGAGGAGCCGGTGGCGGTGATGCAACAGGCGGCGATGGATGACGGTGAAATCATCGAGGGAGATGCGGCTGTCGATTACTACGAAATTGACGACCGCGATCCCGAGGGAATCTCTTTGCCGTTAGTAGAGTTTCAGGTCGTCGTGGGCATTGTCGTAGTGGTGTTGGTCGGAGCGACGCTCGTTGCCGTCCTGAGACGGAGGCGGTCCTTCTTCCAGCGCGAGGAATAAGCACACCAAAATCGAGATCAAAAGACGCAAAAAAACCATAGGAGGAAGTTGAAATGAACGTTTTGAAGAGCATAGTTGTGACAATCGGGGTAATCGGCATCGGGATACTCGCGGTCGCGTGCGGTGGCGACGATGAGGGCTACACGACCCTGCCCGTATCCAACGTTGCCGCTTCCACCGTCGGGTCGGGGGTGGTGAGCGCGCCAGCATCGGCAGTGAGCGTGCAAAACGCGCCCATTTCCGCGGTTGGGGGGCCCGTGGGAACGGGCACTGCGTCCGCGCCCCAGTACGCGACCGGATCGACCAATGCGGGCATCTGGGTTACCGGAACGGGAGAGATGAGCCTCACGCCCGATCTCGTGCTCGTGCGGCTCGGCGTGGAGGTCACCTCGTCCACGGTGACGGAGGCGCGCGAAGATGCCGCGGGGGCCATGGAGGCCATCATCGAGGCCGTCAAGGAACACGAACTCACTGACGAGGACATCCAGACGACCTCCTTCAACATCTGGCCGCGTTACGAGTACCAAGAGGTCGTGAGCGAGGGCGTCACCTCAAACAAGCGTGTCCTCACCGGCTACCAAGTCAGCAACACCGCCGTCATCAAGATCCGTGACCTCGACGCGGTCGGGGAGATCATCGACGACGTGGCGACCGCAGGCGGCGACGCGACGAGGATCAACGGCATCGACTTCTCCATCGAGGACCCGAGCGCCTACACGACGCAGCTTCGCGAAGACGCCGTGAAGGCCGCCCTGGAGAATGCGAACCAATTCGCAACCCTCACCGGCGTGACGCTCGGCAAGCTCGTCTACGTCTCGGAATATGGCGGCGATGTGCCGGTCGTGCAGGACTTCTTCGCCGAGACCAGGGCCCTCGCCACGGCCTTGGCACCGACGACTCCCATCAGCGGCGGATCGCTCGACCTCAGCCTGACCGTCCAAGCAGTCTTCGACATCTGGTAGCAGTCCAGGTCGGGGACAATTGCAAGGGGGCGGGTTTCAAACCCGCCCCTACCTCTGGGCGTCTCTCAACCGCCTCGACGCCCTCCTCAGCCCGCCGAAGCGCAGGCGAAACAGCCCCACCATGTCGTCGTATGCCGTCTTGGCGATCTTTTCCCTCGTGTCAGGGTCGTCCGTCCACCTGACCGGCAGTTCGAAGATCCGGTAGTCATTCTTCTCGGCCAGAATCAGCAGCTCCGTATCGAAGAACCATCCGTTGTCGAGCACGAGGGGGGCAAGCTCTCTCGCGGCCTTCCGACTGATAGCCTTGAAGCCGCACTGCGCGTCGCGGAACCTCACGAAGAACATCGACCGGATGATGAGGTTGTAGCACCGCGATACGACCTCTCGTTTGAGTGTCCGTCCGACGACGTTCGCCCCCTTCTTGAGCCTCGAACCGACGGCGAGATCGTATCCGCCGGTTGCAAGCGAGTCGATCAGCGGCGGTATCGCCTCAAGCTCCGTCGAGAGATCGACGTCCATGTAGCAGAGGTAGTCGGCGTCGCTGGCCAGCCACGCCGTGCGGAGCGCCCTGCCTCGTCCGCGCTCCTCCAGACGCAGGTACCCGACTTCCTCATACTTGCCCGAGAGTTCTTCGCAAACTGCGGGTGTGTCATCTGTCGAGCCGTTATCGGCAACGACGATGCGCCAGTCGTAGGCCTGCATGGTCTCGCCGAGGAACCCGTGAAGCCGCTCGACGCACACGGGCAGCGCGCGCTCCTCGTTCAGAACGGGGATGACAAACTCGACGGAGGGGGAAGGGGACATGGTGGTGGGTGGTATTATACCAACTCGTTTCCACTGCCCAGAACCGAGCACCTAGCACCCAGCGGCTATCGAGTCCGCGACCCTCTCCGAAACGTTTGGAAGCGCCGTATCGCACAGGTGCTCCCTGAGCTTCTCAAAAATCGCCTCCGCGACGATGCGATAGCCCGGCCCTGACGTATGCACGTAGTCGATGTAGATCGGCTCCTGCACCGTGGAGAACACGTCTGCTAGGTCGTGGACGTTGGACGGCAGCGTGCCGTCTCTTCGGCGCTCACCGAGGATGTTCGACATCTCGGCGCGTGTGGCCATGATGTGCGTCATTGCGCGTCTTTCGAGGTGCTCGGCGAGGATGCGTTTCTCCGAGACGTGGAGCGGCTTGCCGTCCGTCCACAGACTGGGCTGCAGGACGAAGAGGGCAGCGAAGCCAAACTCGCCGCCGAGGGCCATGACGAGTGCGCGGTTTGCGAGCCATATGTCCACAGCCTGCCCGCCGAGGAAGCGGAAGTTGGCATCGAGGTGCCTCGGCGTGATGTCTATGTCCGCGTCGTCCTGCCGCAGTCGAGCCGACCTCTCTCGCGCTTCCAATCTATCGAGGACGATGCGCGACGCCTTGTAGATGCCGAGCGAGCGGACGAAGTCGCGCCGACGCTCCGAGGGCACCTCGCCGAACTGGAAGCGGTCGCGAATGCGGTGGAGGCTGACGTGCGAACCCGGCACCTCCGGCCAGTTCGACGCGGCGGCAGCGTCGTTGATGCCGTCGTAGAAGACGACCACGTCGGGACGCCCGCCCGCCTGCAGCTCGCGGTAGAGGAGGACGACCTCCTGCGTCGAGACGTACCCGCGCTCACCGAGGTTCTTGACCGTCGTGTTGACGCCCCATGCGTTCATCAGCCCCGCGAGATGGCTGGGAATCGTCTCGTCGTCGGGGGCGCCCTCGCCCCAGGCGGTCGATCCGCCGAACACCCATACCCTCAGCGCGTCCTCGGCGTCGGAGTTGTTCGTGGTGTGGCGGAATCCCTCGAGGTCGATGTTGATGAGGTCGCCGGGGTGGTAGCGCCTGTCCCATATGGTGTATGGCTCGTAGACGATGCGCTCGGTCGCGTGGAACTCGCGGAAGAGGGTCGCCACGTCGTATACGGCCCCGTCGTATGCCGCCGCGAACTGTCGCTCGTCGAGAGCGCCGGACACGCTGTCGAGGACCGGAGGGTTGAAGAAGCGATGGTCGATAGCCCACGCCGCCCGGCCCAGCAGATCGACGGCCACCACCACGAGGACGGTCAGTCCCAGGATGGCGAGGACGGTCTTGAGTCGTTCCGTGTTCACGGCTCCGGTTGGGTCGCGCTACATTAATCGAGGGTTAGCGGCTCTCTACGACAAGACGAGGCGGCCACCGTATTTAACATGGTGGCCGCCTCATACGTCTACAGGCTGCCTACTTGCGTGGGCCGTCAAACCGTCACACGGTTCACCTGCCGGGGGTCTGGCGCGCGAACTCCACGATGAACATCATGGCTTTGCCGCCGAGACGGCCCCGCCGCCAAATATGGGCATCGACTCGGCGATCTTGATGAGCTTGTCTTTGGTGACGGTCTCCTCTTTTCCTTCAGTGATGACGCGGCTGATCGACACGACGCCTAGACCGGTCCCGAAGTGCAGATCGAAAGACCCCGCGCCCTTTGCTCCGCTGAGAAATACGCCCCAGTTGCCTGCGACCGAGGTTTGTTCGATGAACTCGGGGGCTTTTGCGGTGATGAGGCACGTGCGATGCGTCACGTTGAGGCGTATGTGATTGCCGTTGCCGCCGTCGCTCGTGTAGGTGCTGCCGTAGTGTGTGCCTCCGACGTGGACAGCTTTGTCGAAGGACACGCCTTCCGGCAGGTATTCCGGCACGGGCGGCGACTTGCGCACTTTGGGAGGGACGGTCACGCTCTCCGCATCGGGGTGAGTGCACCACGGATGCAGAACGGACGGGTCTACGCTGCTGACATCCGAGCGATACCGGGATAGGGCGATGGTGATGAACCGCTGGTCGCTCTGCAGGATATCGACTTCGGTCTGTGCGTCGCTGTCCGAGGCCGTTGGCGCCTGGTCCTCCGCGGCAGGCTTGTCGTCGGAGCAAGCAACGGCGACTGCGGCGAGGATGACCAGCGCGAGAAGCGAGATAGTGGTCGTTTTGACTCTTGTATTCATAGCTGGTGCCTCCTTTCGGAAGGGAGACTGTTCGTTTGCCGATACGCCTTTTCCTTTCGTCTCCGTTGTCTGCTCGACGCGCCCCGGCCGGACGGGAGTGGGAGTTTCCCCCACTCCCTGCTTTCTACTCTCACCCGCCAGGGGTCTGGCGCGCGAACTCCACCGCCTCGCGGAGCTGTTCCTCGCTGCTGGCCGTCTTACCCGCCTCCAGTGCCTCCTTGGTGAGCGTGATTACCTTGGCGATGTTGCACTGGCCGGGGCCGGAGTTCGCCGCTCTGAAGTCCTGCCCGACGACGTGACTCATCAGGTCGCCGCACAGTGTGGACTCCACGTGATTGATGTACTGCTGTCTCGGCGTCATGCGACTGCGCGCCTCGTCCTCCGCGGCCCAGACGCGCATGAGTTCGATGTGAGCGGCGATCTTCTCCTCGTCCCAGCCGTGCGACCGCATGTCGTACTCCGCGCGTATCTCCTCGACTCCGTGCCCCTTCCCGTCGACCTCCACCAGCCTTCGGAAGACGGCCAGACGCTCCGTCACGTCCCTCGTGGCCTCGTACTCCCTCGCCGCGTCCGCGTCCAGCGACCGGAGCCTCTCAATCAGCCACCCGGCGTCCCCGGCGCTCGTCAGCATCTTGCGGAGCTCGAACTCGTCTCCGGCGTCCAGCTTCGAGGCCTGCGCGGGATACGGCTCGTCGGGCTGCGTCTTGATTGACTCCCATGCCCTCTCCGAGAACCTTCCGAGGCGAATGACCAAATACTCGCGCATCAGGGAACCCTCGGGTATGAGCTCGTACGCCTCGGTGTATTGCGGGGAGAGGATGCTCAGCACGAAGGGAGTCGTCCCGTCCGGGGACGCGCCCTTGCTCGGATCGACGAGGTCCTGCACGCCTGCGACGGGAACCCCGCGTATTCCGCCCTGGATCTTCGCCTGCGCGTACATTTGAGAGATGATATCCCCGAAGGAATCTTTCCAATCTTCAGGCGCATCCGGAGCGAACTTCGTCGTGATATCGACCCATCCGTTTCGCGCCATCTCCTGCCATTCGTCATTCATCTCCTCGAACTGCTTTGCCGTCTTCGCGTCCATGTAGTCGGCCATGTCCGGCACGCCTGTGGGAGTCTCGGCCTCGTCGACCGGGTCGGCGGACGCTTGCGCCGCAACGGGTTCTACGTCCTTGTTTGGTTCCGTCATCCGATCCGCGTTCTGCCCGCAGGCCATAGCGACCACGAGCACGACAGCGATGAAGATAAACCGTATGTTCATTATCCGTTTCATTCTGTCACCTCCTTGTGGTGCTTGTGCCGTCGCTCGCTTTTCTGTAATTCCAGGTTACGCGGCCTTCCCAACACCTGGAATCACACGATCGTGTGATTTTGGCGGCCATGTGGAACTCCCTGAGGACTCCGGCGGCCCCGAACGCTCCCGCGCCCGGACAGAGTTCTACGTCCTTCAGGGATCATCACTTGTCTGCCCGAGAAGGCGGATGCTTCTGAACACTGCGACAGCAGTCCGCTGTTGCTCCGGCGTCAGGTCTTGGCCCACAAGGTTCAGGTTGGGGCCGCCCGCGTTATCGAAGTAGACACCGGTGTACCCGGCGCTGGCGTCCAAGGAAATGAACAGCGTCGCTCCCACGCCTTCGATGGACTCGTAACCCACAGCATACGTGTGTGCAGGGTCGTCAGCTGGATCAAAACTCCAAGAGCGTCCGCCGTAATCAAAGGTCAGCCGCGCCCCATGGCCAACCACCTCTCCGACGTAGGAATCGGTACTCTTGAGTTCATTCAGCTCCCACCCGCGAGGCAGACGCAAAGAGAATCCCGCCTGGCTCGTCCATCCCCGCGCCTCCACTACCCTCCAGTTCGGGTCCGGTCGCGTATAAGGGTATCCATCAGGGTGGTATGGGTAGCCTGCGCTGACACTCACTACTTGCCCAGTGCGCTTGTCAACGACGCCCCGGTCTCCTAGAGGCTTTCCAAGTCTGACCATAACGAGATCGAAACAGTCGCCGCCACCATGAAAGGGGGTTGGGGCGCAACCC
>JAPPDQ010000045.1:7176-7625 GCA_028875495.1 Chloroflexota bacterium | reverse complement strand
CCGGCGACGAGTGGCAGCAGTACAACGCCATACGCGACGTTGAGAAGGCCAACCAGCTCCTCGACTCGATCGGTCTCGTCGACACCGATGGCGACGGAATCAGGAACCGCTCGGACAACGGGCGGAACATCGAGATCTTCTCCGAGTTCCGCGAGGAGTTCATCAAGGTCGCCGAGCTGTTCCAGAGCCAGTGGGCCGAAATCGGGGTTCACCTCGATTTCAAGGAGGGCCGCAACAGGGCGTATGGGACGGGGGACGCACCGATCCGGATGCGCGCCATGCCGCAGATGACCAACATGTGGGTCTGGACGCAGATGCTGCCCTACCGCGCCAGTCATCCCGGACGCGAGATGGGCCGGTACTTTGAGACAGGCGGTGTCGAGGGAATGGCCCCGGTAGGAGCGGCTCAGGTTGACTGCCCGGGCTGCTCTGAGAACGAGTACCTGCCG
>JAPPDQ010000045.1:0-7166 GCA_028875495.1 Chloroflexota bacterium | reverse complement strand
GCCGCTCGCTCCCGCCGGCAACTACCCTGCCGATCCGACAGGGTTCCTCATGGAGATGCAGAGCATGTACGGCGAGGGCAGGTCCTACAGGATGCTTGACCCGCGGCGCATCGAAATCGGCCAGAGGCTGTACGAGTTGAACCTCGAAAACGACTACCACTTCGGCAGCATCGGGTTCTCGGGCAGCAGCCACGGCATCGTCTTCAAGCGCAACAACGTTCGGAACGTCCCGAACCGCCACATGCGCGAAGAGGCCGGCGGCTACGGCAACATGCTCACCTACTTCGAGGACGGCATCGACAACGTGAACCACCCCGGCAACCGGTCGACGCGGTATGCAAGCACGCACTTCCTGCAGTGCCCGCACATCGCCTCGGACAAGTGCTAACCTAGCAGGGAACGGGGCGCAAGCCCTCATCCCCATAGGAGAGTAGAATGAGGGACAGGAACGAGGCTCCCAGCCTCACCTGTCCCTCCGCATTTCCAGCGGACGCCCATGACTCGAAAAAGCGGGGCGCGTATAATACCAATTCGCATTAGACATACGGTGTATTCACCATAACGATGACAAACGCCCGAAATACCCCCAAATCTGTCATTCCGAACGGAGCGGAGCGGAGTGAGGAATCTAGAGTTCTCGCCTTCCAAGACTCGACTCATACTGACTGCTTTCCACTTTCTTTTCCTCCACGATCTCTCCACCCTCTACACTCGTCCTGGAGAACTTCTAACAAATGCCGGTACTGATTTGGTTTAGGCAGCGAGGGTTCGTATTCTGGTTCTCGGCATCCCTCGTGCTTCTAACGATAGGCACCCTCATAGGTATGCTCGCGTTCATTGGGGAGAGTCAGGACAACATCAGCTTCAGCTTTCTGAAGGCAAAGCCCGACCTCTCGCTCTCCATCACGGCATCACCGCAGACTGCGGAGCGAAACGGCTCACTGGTCTACACGGTCGTGGTCACGAACGAAGGACCCGGCGAGGCCAAGAAGATCGTCGTCGACACCACCCTGCCCAACGGCGTTACCTTCACCTCCGCCGAGCCTGCGGACCCCGCATGTTTTGAGTCGGAGGGCGTCGTTAACTGCCGGCTCGGGGCGATAGACACGGCCGAGAGCGTCAAGGCGACCATCTCGGTTACGGTCGACGAATCCGCCCCCCAGACCCTCGTGACAACCGCTGTCGTCCAAACCAGCCTCCCCGACTCTGACGCCTCCAACGACACGGCCACCGTCTCCACGCCGGTGAAGTGAAAGAGCGAACGCTCATTGGTCGTGTGGCAGCCACCCAGTTTGCGCTGTAGACTGTGGCCGATCTGCGTGCTAGTATTGTAGCGTACATACGTTCTCTTATTGTTATCTGAATGCTGCCAGAACCAACGACGACCTTCAGAGACCCCATACATAGCTACATACCCGTGTACGACTGGGAGAAGGCGATCATTGATACTCCGGCATTCCAGCGGCTTAGAGGCATCCGACAATTAGGCCTTACCTCATTCATCTACCACGGAGCGGAACATTCGCGGTTTGGACACTCGTTGGGAGTCATGCACCTTGCTGGCCGATTCGTGCAACGGCTTTTCCGTGACGCTCGGCATCACGGATTAATCAAGGAACGATATGGATGGACGGAGGGCGAGCTTGAGAGAGAAATCGATCGGTTAGTAATCGAAGCCAGACTCGCGGGACTACTGCATGATATCGGCCATTCGCCATTTTCTCATACTGGTGAGCATCGCCTGTTCCCTGAAGGCAAGCGCCACGAGGACTACAGTAACAAGCTCATACTGTCCAACCATATCGGACATATCATTGATGAACTAAAGAACGACTATGATGTGGACCGTCACCGAGTAGCGTCGATAGTAAATGAGACTGGCATTTACGAAGTGGGAGTAATCAAGGAACTAATATCCAGTGTCTGGGACGTGGACAAGATGGACTACCTGCTGAGGGATTCCCACTATTGCGGAGTTCAGTATGGCCGGTTTGACCTCGCGCGTATTCTTGACACCGTCACTCTATATGATGAAGACCCAGACGAAGCTCTGAGATTGGGTATCGACGACGGAGGTATCCATGCGATAGAAGGGTTCGTACTTGCAAGGTACTTTATGTTCACTCAGGTCTACTTTCACAAAACACGACGTGCGTACGATTTCTTACTGACAGACTTCATAGGTGAACTGCTCAAAGAAGAGACTGGAGAAGACCACTACCCTTCGTCGCTAGATGAGTACCTAAGGTGGACGGACTGGAGCGTACTGCACCAAGCTGTGGAGAGTAGCGATCAGGATAACAAAAACCTAGCATGGAGACTCACGGCGCGACAACATCCTAAACCAGTGTTCGAATCCGGAGACCACGCGGATTCAGGTACTGTAAATCGAGCGGTCAATAGGTTGGAGTCAAGGGTAAATGAGCAATTTCTAGAAGTCGCGACATGGACGGATCAAGCTTCAGACCACCCCGAGAAATTTAGGACAGGCGGCAATCCACTATATATACGAAACAAGAGCGGCCAGTGGCAATCACTAATTGGTCAATCAAGGCCATTGTCAGGGCTCGAGGAGATTAGACAATTCCGATTGTATGCCGACGTACGAGGTGACGCTGCATTAGAATCGGAAATTGAACGCTTTTGCCTGCAGGCAATGTTGGAATAGGAGGAACGCAATGGATGACAAGAAAATACTCATGCAGCGACTCGCTATCATTCGACGTATCGCGAAGCTTGCTAAGGATCCTGGAAAGACCAGCATCCAGAAAATTGTCTACTTCCTTCAGAGTGGGTTGGAGGTTCCTCTCGGTTACCGGTTCAAAATGCACCATTACGGTCCTTATTCGGACAAACTTGACGGCAATCTCTCGTTGTCGGATGCGATGGGAATCGTGGAAATCAAGGCCGACTCTGCTGGCTATGGATACCACATCACGCCGGGCAAGTTTCAAGTTGAAGATGTCGAGCCATCAATGACATGGGAAGAGATCGATGAGACGATCATGAATCTGGCTGAACTGGAGCTTCCGCAATTGGAACTATTAGCTACAATCCATTTCGTACAGAGTATTCGGTCGCGGTGGGATAGGAAAAGGGTCATTATGACCGTACGCCGACTGAAACCGAAGTTTTCTGAGCCGAGAATTGAAAAGGCCTACCGGGACATTGAGAAAATGGGTTTCATAAAGAGTTAGGTCTAATCGGCAACCACCATGACCAAACTCCACCTCCTAGACGAGGGCGTGATCTACCGGAACCCCGATCCAGGATTCAAGGCCGAATGCGCCTTCCTGCCCAACGTGGTGCCGCTCGACGGCGACGAGGTAATCTGCGTCTACCGCATCGGGCAGGCCTTCTACTCCACCGACGGGACGCTGAACGTCGCGAGGTCGACCGACGGCGGCAGGACATGGTCGCAGGAGGGCCGTGTCTGGGACGTGGTGAACGATGACAGGCCGTACAGCTACTCCGCGCCGCACACCTTCAGACTGGGCGACGGCACGCTCGTGCTGAACGCCTTCCGGCTCGACTACTCCGACCCTCGACCCCAGTTCAATCCCAATACAGGGGGCATCCGCAAGTCCGAGAAGATCATCATGTTCTCCGATGACGACGGGCGGTCGTGGACTCCTCCCCGAATCATGGACCTGCCGCTCGACAGCGAGCCCGACACGCCGTCATCCATCATCGAGTTGAACGACGGACGGTGGTGGCTCGGCCTTGAGTTCTGGAAGACTTGGGATGACCAGAGCCCCCTCCACATCAAGGGCTACTCCACCTTCTCCGACGACCGGGGCGAGTCCTGGTCGGATGCCATACCCCTGGATAGCGCGTCCGACTCAGGCAAGATGTTCTCGCACAGCCGCTATGTGAGGATGATCGACGGCCGGATAGCGGCGCTCCAGTGGACCCAGAAGCCCGGCACGGCGGAGGACTTCCCCGCCCACATAACGATATCCAATGCGGACGCGAGCGCATGGAGTTATCCGGCGGCGACCAACCTCATGGCCCAAACGTGCTGGATCGCCGATCTCGGAGATGGCCTCATGGCGGCTGCATACACCGACCGCGAGGGCATGAACCCCGGCATCAACGTCGTCCTCTCCGCAGACGAGGGCAGGACGTGGGACGTCGAGAACCAGGTCCAGGTCTGGGACGCCGTCGGCCAGGAATACCTCGGCGTCGATCGGGTCCCCGAATACCCCAAGAGCCACGACAACATCGCGTTCGGCAAACCCAACCTCGCCCGCCTAAACGACGGCACGCTGATCGCTAGCTGGTGGTGCACCCAGGCCTCCGTCACCCACTCCCGATTCGCCCGCCTGAGGGTGGAGTAGCAGACCTCTTTCAGAGGGTGCCAAAGTAATTTACGTTCACCCTGAGCTTGTCGAAGGGTCCATCCGCACTCACCGATGTGTCCAGCAACCGTCATTCCCGCGTAGGCGGGAATCCATAGGGATAGGGGTAGGGCGTATCCCTCTCACCGACTCTGAACAGTTACGCTCTCTACCCGCACTTGACCGATACGGACATATGGTCTACTATAGACACAGGCCTGCGGACAAAACGCATCACGGTGCACTGCCAAGACAGTTTGAAAAGTTACAAAATGTCCCGGAATGTCCCACGAAAACGCTCAACTTCCTTGATCATGACTCTTATGAGTTCTCGCAAGACCCGCCTAAGCGACGACAGTTGTCAATGTCAGAAAATGTCAGGTTAAAACACACCCCCCTCTCGGACTGAATTCCCACGAGCGCCTGTATAAACCGTTTGACGCTGCTTTTTTCCCTCTACCTACCTGTCAGGGCTTATCGTGGCTCAACACACTCAGACCATCCATTCTGGTAGACTAACCGATGAAGGCTGGACGCACCTCCGCGCGATCCCAGCAGGTCTATGATGGTAAAGGCAAGGAGTTTATATGAGCGACGATGTTTACGGCGGCAACTTTCCGCAGGCACGGGCCGCCGCGTTCGAGCGTAGCAATGGGGTCTGTCAGTTCTGCGGCCAGGAGGACGCCGCCCAAGGACACCACTGGGCAGCAGCCAACTACCCAAGCGGAGACGACGTAACCGCGGACGACCTCACGGCGCTCTGCGCCCCCTGCCACTCAATCGCAACGGAGCTGCGGCGGTTCACGCGGGCGGGCGGAGATCGGTTCGCGGCAATATCACAGTGGCTGGAGGCACTATGGAAGGTCAATATCGAATCGAAATCAGTGGAATTAGCTCCATCATCATGCACAACGGAGCGGCCGGACTCGACACTCGCAGCCCCGCAAAACTTGAGATCGCCGAAATTAGTCGGAAGCGCGGTTCTAACCGCACAGTCGCAGACGACAACCGACTCGCCGAACTCGAGTGTACAGTTAGCTTCTGGCTCAAGGGCGAAGCGCCGGCGATCCCCGAAGGAGCTATTAGGGCGATGATTGAGGAATCGGCCCGCAAGCTCAAGCAGGGGCCTCAAGTCCGCGGGGGCCTGATGGTCATCGACTCGACCTTCCACTACGACACCGAAAGGTACGGCACGACCCTCGAGGAATTGTCCAAGAGCTGTCAGTTCACGGTTCCCGTTAAAGTAGGGCAAGCTCGGATACTCCGCACGCGGGCGAAGTTTGACCAACCGTGGTCGTGCGTCTTCACAGTGGACACGGACCCCGATTTGGTAGACGAAATTCAGCTCTCGCAGTGGTTGGACATTGGCGGAAGACGGATTGGACTTGGCGATTGGCGTCCAAGCAAGTCGGGGCACTACGGTCGATTTCAGACAGCAGCCATTACACCATTAGAGTAGATCATGGCGTGGCAAGGCAGGGTCCGGCACGGCATGGTAGGGCCCGGTATGGCAAGGTATGGCGCGGCCCGGTACGGCGCGGTAGGGCATGGTATGGCAAGGCTTGGCAGGGAGTGGTGGGTTTCGATCGAAGCCCACCACGATAAACAATGTTAGAGTAATTTTATGACGCGGCATGGCATGGCACGGTATGGCCCGGCATGGCTAGGTGCGGCAGGGTTCGGCAGGGCTAGGCAAGGAGTGGTGGGTTTCAATTGAAGCCCACCACGATAAACTGACGGGTACCAAATCGATCACAGCCTTGAAATTCTCAAGGAGACCGAAATGACACCGCCATACCGAGTCGGAGTCATCGGGGCAGGACTGAAGGGCACACAGCACGCCCGCGCATACCAGCTCGACCCCCGGACGGAGGTCGTCGCGGTGGCAGAGAAAGACCCCGAAGTCCTTGAGCTGTTTCAGCGGCGGTTCGGGCTCGAACGCGGCTACACCGACTACCGCGAGATGCTCGCAAACGAGCCTATCGACATAGCCGCGCCGATCCTTCCCTCCACCGTCATCCCCGAGGTAGTCATGGCGTCCGTCGACGCGGGCGTCAAGGGCGTCTTCTGCGAGAAGCCCATGTGCGTCACGCTGGAAGAGGCCGACCGCATGGTCGAAGCCTGCGAATCGAACGGCGTCCACTTCGCGTCGGGCGACGCAGAGCGCAACTACGACGCTCTATGGAACGCGCGAGCCGTCATAGAGTCGGGAGAGATCGGCGATATCCTGTCGTTCAGGACCTACGGAGGTCTAGGAGAAATATGGGGAGGCGGATGCCAGTTCCTCAGCGTGATGCGGATGTTCGCATGGGACGCCGAGGTGGACTGGTTGACCGGCTGGGTTGAGATCGACCCATGGCAGAACAACGACCAGGGCATGGCGGGTAGCATCCACTTTGAGAACGGCATCGACGCCTACATCTACATGAGGCCGGGGGACGTGAAGGGCATGGAAGTCCTGTGCGAGAAGGGCTATCTGTATTACGACTGGCACCAGGCACGTATCTACAAGTACGGTGCATCAGGCGACGAAGAGCTCATCGAGTATCCGGCAAGCAAGCACTTCGGCCCCGACCTCGACGAGGACGGCTGGATAAGCATGGCCACCCGTCAGGACAACAGCACACGCTCGTTCCTCGACACGATGGAGGCGGGCGTCGAACCGCGATGCAGCGGAGCGAACATGCGCAAGGTGTTGGAGATCATCGTCGCCATGCGCGAGTCCCACAGGAACGGATACGCCAAAGTCGAGTTCCCCATCGAGGACCGCAGCCTGGGCGTCTTGCCCACGCCGGCAAGGGCGTTCGGCCAAAGGAGCGTCGAGGG
>JAPPDQ010000415.1 GCA_028875495.1 Chloroflexota bacterium | reverse complement strand
AGCTCATGAGAGACCGCTTCACCCGCATCAAGATAAGACCCTCTCGCGCACCCTGCACAAATCAGGTCATCATAGGAGGATTAAGGTAATGGCAACGAATAGTTTGGATGGGCTGCAGGCCCAAATCATCGCCAGGGCCGAGGAGGACGAGGGATTTCGGACGAGGCTGCTCGTGGATCCCAAGGCCGCAATCCTGGGGGAGTTCGGGTTTTCCATACCGGAGAGCGTAAACTTGGAAGTACACGAGGACGGCACCAATATTGCCCACCTGGTCCTGCCCGCTGCTCACCTCACCGAGAATGAATTGGCGTTGATCGCCGCCGGCCAGGGTGACGAACATGAAGAAGACCCTTATGCGGGTTACCCGGATAGGTAAGCTTCTTCTTCCCAGAAAAGAGGGTGCGCCAATTGTGACGCATAGGCTAGATTCCGGCTCCACATCCCTCGAACCAATGGGGCGATTACGGCAAAGTTTGCGTTAACCTCCCTGCCGAGCTTCACATGCAGGTACCCGAAGACACCCGTTAATACGGCGTACCTAGTTCCACCTCCCACGGGCAGGCCGGACGAAGTCGGTCTCCGGTTCGCTGCTGGAGGACAGGGGCCGGACGGCGATACTGGTGACGTTAGAGGTAACGATCCCAGAACCTCAGGATGGTTGGGTGGTCCCGGGTAGAGCTTGGATCGTCAGATAAGGCCCGTCCACCAACCCTTTTGGACCCCGAACTGATCTCAGCCGCCCCGCCAACGGATAACAGAATGCCGGTGGAGGAAATGGTCGCGCCATGGGCTGGATGCTGCACAGGTCCTGGACTCATTGCTTCGAGGGATAGGCACAAGGAAGACGGGGACTGTTGGAGGTGGCGGAAGGCTCATTTAGATGACGCCTCCGGCGCGGTCGGCAGGTCGAATTATTCCACTCTACAAGGGAAGGCTACAGGTTGCTAATCAACCGCATGTTTCGCGAGCGGGCGTTACGGCGGCGTGGCCGGCAGGAACCGCTGGACGACCGACTGCAGATCACTGCGCCCCACGAGTGGTTGATAGTGGCCGGGCTGTGCGTGATGGTCCTGGCGGTGATGGCTTTCTCTGTGTTCGGGCGCGTGGAGCGCACTGTGTCCGTGGAGGCGGCACTGGTGCTTCCGGGTGAGCGCCATTATCTGGTTGCCCCGGCGTCGGGCACCGTAGAGGACGTTTTCGTGGCAGTGACGGACACCGTAGCGCCAGGGCAACCCGTCGCTCGTATTCGGCCATCCGATGCGCAGCATTGGGAGTCGGTGATTATGGGCGTCATAAATGGTTTGGAGAAGGGCGATCAGTTGGAAGAAGAGGCCCGGATCGAGTTGCTGCAAGCCCTGCTCGTCGCCGGATCGACCGCGTCATCCACAGCTCAGATGGAGGTCGCCAGCCTATATGGAGGCGAGGTGATCGCACTGAACCTGGCGCCTGGGCAGGCGGTGGACGCCGGCGTCTCTGTGGGCTTGGTTCGTGCAGCCTCAACGAGCGGGCCGGAAGTGGTGGCTTTAGTTGCGCCAAGTGAAGCCGCCACCCTCAGTGCCGGTATGGAGGCTCGCGTCAGTTTTGGCGGTCCCGACGATGGCGGCAGGCAGGTTTTCCATGGACGGGTGGCAGAGGTTTCTGCGCGACCGGGTACGCCTCCCAAATGGCTCGCGGATCAAGGTCTTGCCATACCTCAACAAGCGCATCTGCTGCGCGTGGCCCTCGCCGGCAACGAGCCGGACGTTCTGCCGGCTGACGGCGCAGTAGCGTCATTGCGCATTGTGCTGGGACGTGAGTCGCTGGTGTCCCTCTTAGCGTCCGGGAGCGGCGGATGATAGGGTTGCCGTCCCTGACCAAGCGGCGTCGGCGCGTGCATACGCCTCTCATGCTCCAACAAGAGGAGACCGAGTGCGGTGCCGTTTCCCTTGGCATTGTGCTCGCTTACTTTGGGCGCTGGGTCTCCTTGGAGGAGCTCCGAGAGGCATGCGCGGTCAACCGGGACGGTTGCGACGCCGCTGACATCAGTCGCGCGGCCCGACAGTATGGCTTGGAGACGCGAGGGTGGCGAAGAGAGCCGGAGCAGCTCCGAGACATGGACCTGCCGCTAATCATATTCTGGGAGTTCAACCATTTCCTGGTCCTGGAGGGCTTCCGAGGCCCAAATTACCTGGTGAACGATCCTGCCAACGGCCACCGCGGAATTGAGGACGAAGAGTTCGACGAGGGCTTCACCGGCGTTGCGCTCAGTTTCCGGCGGGAGTTGGATTTCCAGACCGGCGGCGCTCGTCCGGGCATCCTCCCCCGCCTGTGGCCCTGGCTAAGAGAAGTCACCGGGCCCTTGGCCTTCGCCCTGTTGTGCGGACTGCTTCTTGCGATTCCCGCCATGACCCTACCCCTGCTTCTCAGCGTCTTCGTTGACGACGTGCTGAGTGGAGAGGAGCCTCCATCCTGGGGCACGGCGATCATCGCCGGCCTTGCAGTGTCCGGGGCGCTGGTCTATCTACTCACCTGGCTGCGGCAGCGTTGTCTCAGACTGCTTGCGGTGCGGCTGTCGGTGGACCATGCAGACCGGTTCATCAGACGGCTGTTCCGGCTGCAGATGGGTTTTTTCACCCAGCGGTTCTCCGGCGACCTGGCCTCGCGCGTGCAGTTGATAGACGAGATTGCCGTGGTGGCGACGACGCAGTTCGTCGGAGTCCTGATCGAACTAACCGCCAGCGCCGTGTTCCTGGTGGTCATGTTCATCTACGATCCCGTGTTGGCGGGCGTGGTCGCCGCCATAGGGGCGGTAAATGTGGTCACCGTACGCCTGATAACCCGGTCTCGCGTGGGTGAGAACCGCCGCCTTCAACGCGAGCAGGGCAAGCTGCAGGGCATCAGCATGTACGGACTGAGGGGCATAGACTCCATACAGGCGGTATCCGCCGAGAACGATTTCTTTGCCCACTGGTCCGGCTACCAGGCTCGGGAGCTAAGGGCGCGACAGCGCTTTGCCGAGCTTGGACACGTTATCGCCTCGTTGCCCGGACTGTTCCTGATAGCCGGCAACGCCGCAGTTCTTGGTATCGGGGGCTGGCGGGTGATGGAAGGTGAGATGACTTTGGGCGTGATGATGGGGCTTTACGTTCTTGCCACCAACTTCCTTTTGCCCATTGGCCGCCTCGTCCAATTCTCAGACCTGTTCCAGATATTGGAAGCCAACCTTCAACGGCTTGAAGATGTTCTGGACGCGCCCGAAGACCGATTTTTCCAGAGACGCAACAGCAAGCCCAGCGAAGGGAATGGAGCGTTCGCCAGGCAGCTGCGGCTCAGTGGCCAGCTTGAACTGCGCAACGTACGGTTCGGGTACAAGGCAGGGCGCGAGCCACTGCTCGATGATTTCAACCTTACTATCGAACCCGGCCAGCGCGTTGCCATCGTCGGCCCTACCGGATCCGGCAAATCAACCCTGGCCCTGCTGGTAGCGGGCGTGCATCAACCTTTGAGCGGAGAAATCCTGCTGGATGGCCAGCCCCGCACGGACATTCCCCGTGAGCTCATGACCAACTCCGTGGCCATGGTTGACCAGCGCATCTTTCTGTTCGCCGCGAGTGTTCGCGAGAACATCACCATGTGGAACCCGGAGATTCCGGACCAGTATGTGATCGCGGCGGCGAAGGATGCTGACATCCATGAGGACATCCTGGCCAGATCCTACGGCTACGATTCCGCCGTTGAGGAGGGTGGGCGTAATTTCAGTGGCGGTCAAAGGCAGCGGCTCGAGATTGCCCGCGCTCTCGTGGGGAATCCGTCGCTGCTGATTCTCGACGAAGCCACCAGCGCGCTGGACCCGGTTACGGAGATGCGCATCGACGAGGCCCTCCGCCGGCGTGGCTGCAGCTGCCTCATCGTGGCCCACCGGCTGAGCACCATACGCGATTGCGATCTGATTGTAGTTCTGGAAAGGGGAAAGGAAGTGCAGCGCGGCACCCATCAGGAACTCATGGCCGATGCCAAGGGACTTTATTACCGGCTTATAGAAGCGGAGTAAGCGCATTGGATAATATGACGCCGGAGAGGCGCGAGACGGACACGCTTCCGGAACTTGCGCTTGCCCACGGAGAACAATTTATCGGCGGGGGCAATCGCCCCATCCGCCTCTCGGACCCGGACACCCTCTGGTTCGTTGTCCAAGGCTCAGTGGACGTATTCGCAACCCGGCTCAGGGAGGATGGCGTTCCAACCGACTTCAAACACCTGCTGCGGGCCGGGTCGGGCCGCTTGCTCTTTAACGCACCCGAAGAGGCGGGACCGAGTTTGCTGGTGGCCAAGGGATTGCCGGATTCTGAGTTGCGGCGGATTCCCCTCGACTCCCTGGCCACAGCCGATCTTCAGGCCGAGATAGTTGATCAGGCGGACACATGGGTCAGTGATCTCTCCGAGTCCATTGCAGACGACGTTACGTTCCGACCGCAAATGGACTTGGAGCTAGCACCGGACGGCGCTGACGAAGTTGCCGGCGGCACGACCATCGCCGTCCAGTACGGCGTGACATGGGCATTCAGCGAAGGCGGAGACATGCACTACCTGGGCACTGAGGAACTGGATCAGTCCAAGTCCCTCCCGGTTCCCATCACCACCTTTAGCTGGGTGGTCCAGGGACGAACGGCCGAGGTAATAGCCATCAGCACATCGGAACTGCACCGGGAAGGGCGGCTGTTTGCGGCCCTGGCTGAGTTCAACTGCCTGGCCATGGGGGCCGACCGGACGAACCGAGCGTTGCTCCTGGCCGACGTGTCCAACCTGCAGACCGCCAGCGCGCGGTATCGCCGGAGAAGCGCGGAACGGGCGCGCCGCAACCTATTCAGCGTCGTAAGCGGCGAGCTTCCGGCCGAGGATGATTCAGGCCTTCTGCGCATGCTGGAGCGCATTGGCCGCCATGAAGGGATATCTTTCCGGGCTTCGACGCAGGCGCGACGCCGGGCCTCTTCCAGCGAAGACACGACGCTGGAAGACATCCTCAACCTGTCGGGGGTTCGTTTCCGTCGCGTTGCCCTCAAGAGTAACCATCGCTGGTGGCTGAGCGATAGCGGGGCCATGCTTGCCTCGTACAAACAAGACGGCGCTCCCGTAGCGTTGATTCCGGGCGCTTCCGGGCGATACCTGATGGTCGATCCCCACACCTCGCGATCCGTGCGGGTAAACGCCCAGCGCGCCGCTTTGCTGGACGGGACCGCCTATTTCTTCTACTGCCCCCTGCCGGACGAACATACGAGCAACGCCGCCTCGCTGTTGGGGATGGTCTTCAACAGGGTGCGGAGTGATTTGGCGCGCTTGGTGGGAGCGGGAATTCTGTCGGGACTGGCCATGCTGGCGCCGGCGGCATTTCTGGGAGCAATTGCAAGTCAGGTACTTCCATCCGGCGATCTGAGCGCTCTGGTGATGTTGACGGCGGCAATGGTGATGGGAGGGCTGGCTCTTGCGTTAGCGCAGATGGTGAAAGGGACCGCCCTGATGCGGTTGGAAGGCCGAGCCGTCGCGCGCATCAGCGCAGCGCTGTGGGATCGGATGCTGGTCCTCCCTTCATCGTTCTTCCGACGCTTCACCGTTGGTGACTTGGGAAGCCGGGCCTTGGGATTTCAGCAGCTGCGGGATAGGGTGGCAGGCGTAGTTGCCGGATCGATGCTCACGCTCATCTTCCTCCTTCCCGCCTCTACCCTGATGCTCGTCTACGATTCAGCGCTGGGCGGGCTTGGCCTGGGCGTAGGTGTAGCGTCTCTCGCCGTGACGCTGTACATAGGTATGCGGCAGCTGCCGCACTACCGCCGGTTACTCGCTGCCTCGCGCCGGTTGACAGGCGTGCTGCTTCAACTCATCAGTGGTGTGGCCAAGCTGCGGGTCGCCGGAGCGGAAGAGTCGGGGTTTGCCATGTGGGCGGCCCACTACCGGGAGCGGAAGCAGACCGAAATGCAGTTGGGCAGTCTCAACGAGCATCTGATAGCGTTCGTTTCCGCCATGCCGTACTTCGCCATAGCAGGATTGTTCGTGGTGGCCTTGGAGCGCAGCGAGCATGGGCTTCCCGTCGGCAGCTTTCTGGCGATATATGCCGCGTTCATGATCTTTTACGGCGCCGTAGTCCAGTTCGGTCTGTCCTTCTCCGCCATTGCAGCCATCCTGCCTACCGTCGAACAGACCGCGCCCATTCTCGCGGAGCGCCCAAAAAGGTCAATTGCCGACGCCCCGGTGCTGGAGTTGCAGGGCGAACTGCGCATTGACCACGTGACCTTCCGATACACTGAGGATGGCCCCCTTGTTCTCCAGGACGTATCACTGTATGCCCGCTCAGGCGAGTTCATTGCCCTTGTGGGAGAGTCCGGCTCGGGGAAAAGCACCCTGCTCCGCCTGGCGCTGGGGCTGGAAAGCCCCCTGTCCGGCGCGGTGTACTACGACGGACATGACCTGGAACGGCTAAACCGGCATGCGCTGCGTAATGGCGTGGGCACGGTGGTACAGGATGCCTCACTGCGACCCCAGACGGTGCTGGACAACATCATCGGAACAGGCAACGACCTGACTGTGGAGGACGCATGGCGCGCTGCGCGCCTGGCCTCTGTGGACGAGGATATTGAGGCAATGCCAATGGGCATGTATACCGTCACGTCGGAGGGTTCGACCGCATTTTCCGGCGGTCAGGTGCAGCGGATCATGTTGGCCGGCGCCTTGGTGCGGAACCCGAGAGTGATTCTTTTGGACGAGGCCACCAACTGGTTGGACAACGAAACTCAATCCAGCGTGATGGAGCAAATCGAAAAACTGTCCGTGACCCGCATAGTGAGTGCCCATCGCCTCTCCACCATTCGCCGGGCAGACCGAATCTACGTCTTGAAGAATGGCCAGGTGGTCCAACAAGGCTCCTTCGACGAGCTGATGGCGGAGGAAGGCACGTTCAGAGACATGGCGCTCCGTCAGATGGCCTGATAACGCCAAGGGAGTAACATAGATTTACTATCCAAAGATTGAGGCGTCGGCAATTGCTCTCCGCCAGTTGAACGGCGCGAGAATAGCCATCGATGTCTATATTGGGGCTTCATGCCGAAAGGTTCGTAACACAGCCCCCTTAAGTCCGCCAGGATCTCCCCCCTCCAAGAGTTCCTCCTGACTGGCCGCCGTTGCCCCCTCCTTACGGATTGGTCATAATGCCCGCATCATTTCGGTCAATACGGCCGGGTAAGAGAGGGGCAGCATGGGTGAGCTTGACGGCAAGGTAGCCATAGTCACAGGCGCGGGACGAAGGCGGAGCATTGGCAACTCCACGGCGCACGCCCTGGCAAAGCTGGGTGCGGATCTCGTGCTGACGGGCACGGGCCGCGACCCCTCCACGTTCCCGCCCGACGAGCAGGAAGTCGGCTGGCGCGACATCGAGAGCACCGCAGACGAGGTGCGCGCTCTGGGCCGACGGGCACTGACCATCGTGGGCGACGTGACCGACGAAGCCCACGTTGACACCATGATCGAACGTGTGCTGGAGGAGTACGGGCGAATCGACATTCTGGTCAACAACGCCGCATACCGCTATGGTCCCGACCGCGTGCCTCTCATCGAGGTCACTCCCGACATATTTCAGAAGGTGATTGACGCCAAGGTGCGTGCTACGGTCTTGTGGAGCGCTGCCCTTCCGGAGGG
>JAPPDQ010000097.1 GCA_028875495.1 Chloroflexota bacterium | reverse complement strand
CAGTCCTTGGAAGGCCAGCGCCTGAACCTGGTCGAGCGCCTGTATGGCGAACTCCGCGAGGCCAACGCGGAGCTGGAACGCATGCAGGAGCGTCTGGTGGCCCAAGGGAAACTGGCGGCCTTGGGCGAGCTCGTGTCGGGTGTGGCCCATGAGATCAGCAACCCCCTGAACTTCGTCAAGAACTTCACCGAAGGCTCGCTGGAGTCGTACAGGGAGCTAACCGACGTCCTGAACGACTACCGAAGCGAGATGAAAGAAGACGACGTCGCATTGCTCGATGAGATCAGCGAAGACCTCACCGACAGCCTGCAAAGGGTACACACCAACGGGACGCGGGCCTATGCCATCGTCGAGCGCATGAGCGGGCTGGGCGTCGTGGGTGGAGAGCTGGTCCCGACCGATCTCCATAATGTCCTGCGGACGGCTGTGCAGACGGGCTGCGACACATTCAGGGCGAATTGGGAGGACTTCGAGGTCATGCCCGAATTCGACCTTGACGACGCCATAGATAGGATCCCTATGGTCGCGCAGGACTTCAGCGAAGCGATCGTCAACCTCGTGACGAATGCCTGCTACGCCATGCGGCAGAGGCGTGAATCCGAGGGCGACGGCTATGGACCGGTGTTGACCGTGTCGACTCGCCGGATCGAAGGCGAGGTGGCAATTCGCGTGCGTGACAACGGCGGCGGAATCGCGGACGACGTGGTCGAGCGCATATTCAACCCGTTCTTCTCAACGCGCGAGGGCATCATGGGCGCGGGGCTTGGACTCCCGATCGCCGCCGACGTGGCGCGGCGGGCAGGCGGCGACCTTTCGGTCGACACCGTCCACGGCGAGTACGCCGAGTTCACATTGACCCTGCCCATCGAAAAGGACGAGTAATACCAATTCGTTGTGACTACGCCGCAAATAACAAGATACAGTATCCCCACCCGTCATTCCCGCGAAAGCGGGTATCCCCAGCGTGAGGCGTGTTCCCCTCACTAAGACTGAACAGTTACAACCACGTTCGCCCTGAGCTATCTCCTCCGTTCGCCCTGAGCCTGTCGAAGGGCGTCCCCCCTACACCGACACCACCGTCTCAGTATCCCCCGCGTCCAGGGCCCTCATATACGCCAGCACAAGGTCCCGCGTCCGATACGTCCCGAACTCCTCCTCGTCCTGCCTGCGCACGATGGGAAAGGTGCTCAGGACGTAGTCGTAAAATTCAACGCGGCCTACCTCTCAATTGGGGAGGGTTGACCTTAAATGCTGGGCCAAAATAGGATGTTGCCATCTCATTATGGATCCAATAGCTCCCTATACCGGGAACCTATTGAAGAAGTTCGACCTTCGAGATGAGGCAACTAGGTTCAGTATCGACAATCTTCTTTCTGATTGCGCTAGCCGGTTTCATAATGCCATGGCTATCGTTAGTCGACGGCTTGCCATTCGCGATTTCCGGGATAAGCTTGGCGTTGGGCAACTACAATATCCAACCAACGGAATACTATGCGGTGGCGGTGGCGGCGATTTCAATCGCCGGAGCCATATTGCCCCATTCACTGCCGAGACGAAAGACATGGTCGCGGACTCTTCTCGCGCTCCTTGGCATTCTAATGTTGATTCTCATGCGATATCACCTACCAGACACTCAGTTTGCGATCCCTGAAATGTTCAGTAACCCGACTGATAGATTTGAATGGAGATTGGGATACTACTTAACTCTTACGACGTTTATCACGGTGTCATTGCTGAATCTAGCTGTCATTTTGGGCTTCTTTAGGCGGCAAAGGCGGAGAAAAGGATCTCAAATGTAGAGCACCGACGATCTGTAGTTCGAGGAGGAGCCGTCAGTCGAGGCTACATACGAATACGTCAAGGACAACATAGCTTGCTTCCTTCACTACCTCACTCAGGCGTGGCCCGTATCCCCTCATTCAGAAAATACTCGGTAAACAGCTGCCCCGGCACGTAGACGACCCTCCTAGTCGCGCCGAATTGTACCCGCATCCAGACTCAACGACTAGGCGCTTTATCCTCTCTCTGCGCTCTCCGCGGCCTCTGCGGTGAATCCTCTTATCCCCTCTCCCGTCGTGGGAGAGGGTTAGGGTGAGGGTGAAGGTGAGGGCCACCCCCCTCAATTTGACCCAACCGAACATCCGTGCCACAATGAATACATCCAACCAAAAGAGCGAACGAGGCCAAATGTCTCCAAATGTCCCGCGATGTCCCTCAAATTTTGAGATCAAGGAGGCGACCGGCCTGCCGGAAAACCGTCGATCCGCCCACCGTGTCCTCACCCGTCCTCATCCCGAAATACCCGCCACAACTTGACAATAACAAGTAAAAATGTCACAAAATGCCACACCATGCCACAAATCTTCAAAAATGCCCTCCCTACCACGACTCCACTCTCTTCACCCCTCTGCGCTCTCCGCGCCCTCTGCGGTGAATCCTCTTTAGGCCCGAACGGCGAGTTCGGCAAGCACGTCGACCAGCTTATCGACCTCCTCTTCCAGCGCGAAATACGGAATCGAGACCCGCAGCTCATCTTCCCTGCCGCTCACGAGGATACGGTGATCCTCCCATAGGCGTTCCGTGAGGTCTCTACCGTTGACGCCGATGTCGAAGGCTGATATCCCCGTGCTGCGGACCGGGTCCATCGGCGTCCTGAGCGTGAAGCCCGGCACATCCGTCAGCCGCCGCCGCAGATGGTCGGCCAGCTCCCAGCTCCGCCTCGCGATATTGTCGATGCCGACCTCCTCGGCCATCGCAATCGCCGTCGACAGCGAGCTGAACACCGCCTTGTCCCGCGTGCCGAACTCGAACTTCGCCGCCGTCGTGAGCGCCTCGAATTCGTAGCTGTCCGGGTCCCACGTCGGCGCGCTGCTCGCCCCGATCCACGTGATCTCTAGGTCGTCCAGCTTGTCGGCGTCCACGTACAGGAAGCCCGTCCCCTGCGGCGCCAGCAGCCACTTGTGCCCGCACCCGGAATAGAAATCGCAGCCGAGCGCCTTCACGTCGACCGGTATCAGCCCCACCGCGTGCGCCCCGTCCAGCAGTACGGGCACTCCTTGCTTGTGCGCTGTATCCGCCACCTCGCGGGACGGCAGCACGAACCCCGTCCGCGTGGAGACGTGACTCAGGCACAGCAGTTTGGTGCGCGGCGTGATGAGGTCGTCCAGCCGCTCGACGATCCCCTCCGTCTCGTACGGCGCGAGCGGCAACTGCTTGACGACGATGCCCCGCCGCTGAGCAAGGTTCATCCACGGCAGCGACCCCGCCGGGTGCTCCTCGTCCGTCACGACAACCTCATCGCCCGGCTCCCAGTCGATGCCCGTCGCGACGATGTTGATGCCCTCCGACACGTGCCGCGTCAGCGCGATCTCGTCCGTCGACGCCCCCAGCAGCCGCGCCACGTCGACCCGCGCCCCCTCGTACACCCGCTCGATCTCCTCCATAACCTCCTTCGACAGCGTCGCGTACTCCTCGATGTACCGCGCCATCCGCACGACCTCGTCCGTCACCGGCGTCGGCTTCGGGCCGTAGCTCATGTTCAGGTAGCTGCAGTGCTTCAGTCCGGGAATCCGGCTTCGTATCTCGTCAATATCCAAGTGAAATCTCCATTCGGCAGAAAGTAGTAAGCGCCTAATTTGGCGGCGCATATTGAAGCACAAGCGCCCGCCCCTAGCAACGCGAACATCCGCGACGGCGAGTCGCCTCTCCCGTCCCACACCAGCACCCAGCACCTAGAACCCAGAACCCTCCTCTCCCTAACACCGTGACCTCCGCCCATTCCTGACGTATAATGCACGCGCCTTCTCATGAGCCACCCACCGACTCGTCCATGAACCCCGAGGAAACGAAGCAGGACATCACGCGCGGTCGCGCCTACATGGCTGCAGTCATCATGGTCGGCCACATGATGAAGCACCTGTACAACTCCGGCTTCTCCAAGCTAATCCTCCCGGAGATCAAGGTCGAGCTGAACCTCAGCTTCTCCCAGTTCGGATGGCTGGGATCGGCCCAGGCTCTGTCCTGGTGGCTCGCCACGATGCTCGGCGGATACCTCGGCGACCGCTTCACCGGCAGGACGGCCATCTTCCTCGGACTCACGCTCGCCCTCATCGGCTTCTCCCAGTTTGTCGTCGGATTCGTGAACAACTACTGGATACTGCTTGCCGCCATGCTGCTCATCGGCGGCGCGCCTGCCATGTTCCACCCCTTCGCCATCGGCGAGCTTTCCCGCCGGTTCCCCGACCGGCGCGGGTTCGCCGTCTCCCTCCACGGCATGGGCGGGATGACCGGCGAGGTGCTCGGCCCGCTGGTGGTCGCCGCCGCGTTGGGCTTCCTCATGTGGCGCGACATGCTCAAGCTCAGTCTCTTCCCCGCCATCCTGATCGGGTTCACCATCTGGGTCATCCTCCGCTCCCTCCCCCGCATGAAGGCGCAGGCGGCTTCGCGCAAAGAGTATTTCGTCTCGATGGGCGCGCTCCTCCGCAACCCGATGCTCATGCTCCTCGTCGCGTCCACCGCAATCCGCGGCGTCGGCGAGGGCGCCGTCGATGGGTTCCTTCCCGTCTACCTCAAGGAGACTCTGGAGTTCAGCGACCGCAACATAGCGCTGGTGTTCTCCGGAGCCCAGGTGGTTGGACTGATCTCCCAACCCGTTATGGGCTTCCTCTCGGACCGCGTCGGGAGAAAAGCCGTGCTCGTGACCGCCACCGCCAGCCTCGGAGTCCTGTCGCTGCTGCTCAGCGTGGCAGACCCCGTCATCCAGGTCGTGCTCATAGTCATGGCAAAGGGCGCCTTCAAGTTCTCGCTGCACCATATCTTCATCGCGGGGGCCATCGACACGTCGAAGGGCGAGGCGCAGTCCACGGTCACGTCGTTCATGTACGGCGCGGGCCTGCTGGGGATATTCTCGCCTGCCGTCGCGGGCGCGATATCCGACGCCTACGGCATCCATGCGGCCTTCGTCTTCGGAGGCGTCCTCACGCTCGTGGCGCTCGCCGTGCTCGTCCCCTATCGTGCCCCGCGTCCCGGCTCGTTGGAGGAGGCTGCCGAGTCCGCTAGCGACCGATCATGACCGGCTCACGTTGGATCGCCGTCGTCACGACCGGCCCGTCCTCCGAGATGTACACGTCGATCTCCGACCGGACGCCGAACTTGCCCGGCAGGTAGATGCCCGGCTCGACCGACGTCGCTATGCCCGGCATGAGCCTCCGCGTGTCGTGCGTTTCCCAGCTGTCGAGATTGACCGCGTTGCCGTGCACCTCGCGCCCGATGCTGTGCCCGAGCCGGTGGCTGAATCGCTCACCGTACCCGGCGTCGGCCACGTAGTCACGCGCCACCTTGTCAATCTCCCAGCCCTGCGGACTCCGACCCCGCTCGAAGTGCCCGGCAATCGCGGCAACCGCGGCGTCACGCGCCCCGACGACGACCTCGAACACCTTCAGGTGCTTGGACGGAACCGTGTCGCCGACGTACGCAGTCCACGTGATGTCGGCGTACATGTTTTCCTCGCCCTGCATCCGCGCCCAAAGGTCAATGAGCACCCAGTCGCCCATTGCAATGACGTGCGAGTTAGCCGGAGTCGGGTCGAAGTGCGGGTCGGCACCGTGCTCGTTCGCCGCCACGACCGGGCCTTCCGGCGCTTCCATCCTCTCTTCCCGGAATCGCGACCGGATGAACTCCGCCACCTCGTACTCCGTCGGACCACCCTCAAGCCGTTCGCCGATGTACAGGAAGGCGTCCTGCACGATGGTGTCCAGCCTACCCGCGGCCTCTCGGTGGGAGACCAGGTCCGCCGCGCTCCACCTCTGCGTGGCGTACTGCACCGTGTCCGCCGACGACACAACCTCGACTCCCAGTTCCCGCACCATCTCCACCGTGCCCGCGTCCACCCACGACACGCGCGGCAGCGCCCCCTCCGGCGAGTATTCCATCGCAACGACCCGCGACTCGTGCAGCAGCTCGCGCAACCGGTCCCTCATCTGCGACCGGCTCACCCACAGCAGCGTCTCGATGCCCAAGTGCTCAAAGCGCCCCTGATCGACATACGACACCAGCAGCCTCGGCCCGCCCGACACGGGCACCCACAGCCAGCATGGCCGCGTCACGTTCGTAATCGCCCCAACAGTATCCGCAAAGATGGGGTTCATCCCCCGATAGTCATACAACAGCCACCCGTCGATCTCCTCCGACGACAGGTGCTCCTGGGCGTTGTTGAGCTTGGTGGAGAGGGGGTGGGGGGAGGTCATGGAGAGGGAAGGTGGGGGTGTGTCGGGCGGGGCCGAACTTGAGGATAGTAGCGTCTTTGTTTACTCGGAGCGTGCCGAGGCCAGCAATCGATGTAGCTTGGGCAACAAATCTGGAACGTCAGTCTGAATGATGTCCCACAGAACGTCGTCGTCAAGGCCCATGTAAGCATGGGCTACACGGTTTCGGGCTCCCACGATGCTCCGCCATTCAATCTCCGGGTAGGCCTGGCGCACCTGATCCGGTATGTGTGTTGCTGCTTCTCCAATTAACTCGATGTTTCGCAGGGTAGCGTCGTAAGTGAGACTATTCGCCGTGAACGCATCCTGATCCAGCCCCTTCGTATACGACAAGACGTTTTCTCCGAACTCAATCATGTCCCCGACATAGTATCGCCAATGCCGAGTATCTTCGCAGGAATCACACATTCACGGCCTCACGCTCGACGTATGGACGGAACTCCTGACGCAGCGCCTTATGCGTTACCAGATCGACCCGACGGCCCAAAAGATCCTCAAGATAGAACTGTACGCCAAAATACGACTTTGAAGTAGCTGGCCCATCGTACCGAACCAAGATATCCACATCGCTCGCATCGGTTGCCGTGTCCCGGGCGTATGAGCCGAACAACGCGAGTTCGGTCACACCAAATCGCTCCGCGAGCGTCGGCTTGTGCCTTCGAAGTATGTCAAGGACTTCTTTTCGGTTCATTCCCTGTCTCCATCCTCATGCATCGAGCCCAGCCTGCTTCACTTCGAGCCACCGGCGGAAGGACTCTTGACTCTCCCCGGAAGGTCTGCCCGCAAGGAGCCCTTCAACACTGATGTCCTCGTCCAGATCGGGCCAGTGGATGCCCTGCCCCCCACCAATTAGCCGCCAATTATCCCTCTCTTCTTCAATGGCGTGTACCAGTCTGGGATACCAGGCCAGAGGGACCGCGATAGTCCGGCCATCAGAAAGCTCTACAGTCAACGTATCCTCCGTGACAGTCACCTCACCTGCGTCCGGCACTCTGACTTCAACCGTTGAAATATTCATTCCAATTCTAATTCTACTCCCGACACCAGTTCCTGCGACTTACCCCTCAATCCTAATCCAGTGACCGCTTTGATACAATGCACCTTCATCATGACCATTCCCATCGTCGAGCGAGCTGGGGCCTTCACTACGCGACGGGCCATTGTCGTGACGGAGGGGACGTTCACCTACGGCGACCTGCTCGCGGCGTCGGAGCGGGCGGCAGCGGAACTGCTGGACGGCGCAGATGACCTCGACGGCGCTCGTGTCGTGTTCCTTGTGCCCGGTGGGTTCCAGTACGTCGCCGTCCAGTGGGCTATCTGGCGGGCGGGCGGCGTGGCCGTGCCGCTGGCCCTCTCGGAGACCGAGCGCGAGATTCGGTACAAGATCGACGACACCGAGCCCGCCGTCCTGATCG
>JAPPDQ010000360.1 GCA_028875495.1 Chloroflexota bacterium | reverse complement strand
GCCGGGCCGCTTTGGTATGCCGCCCGCTGCATACACCGCCGCGGCCACGCCGTAGCTGTTTGAGTTGTAGATCTTGCCGGGCTGGTACGGCTCCGACGGCTCGATGAGCTCGTTTCCGGTCGCAAGTATTGCCGCGACCGGTCGCCTGATGACCTTGACCGTCCCGAAGCCGAGCGACGCGAGCACCCCGATCTCGGATGCGCGCAGGACAGTGCCTGCCTCGATGACCGTTGTTCCCGCCGCTATGTCACCGCCCGCGGGCCGGACGTTGCCGCCCGGAGGCACGGGTATCCGCACCGAAATCTCGTCTGGCGTTTGCCCGCCCATTCCGCGCTCGCCCTCGTCGGTGTCCTCGAACGGCACGACGGCGTCGGCCCCGTCGGGCAGCGGCGCTCCCGTCATGATCCGAATGGCCGCGCCTTGTTTTACGCTCTGCGAGGGAACGTCGCCCGCGGCTATGGAGCCAATGACGTTGAGCGTCACAGGCGAGTCGGGGTGGGCGTCCGCGATGTCAGGCGCTTGGAGCGCGTATCCGTCCATCGCCGAATTGTCCCAGGGCGGCACGTCGAACTTGCCGACGATATCCTCGGTCAGCACCTGTCCGAGCGCGTCCGATATCGCGCGCTCTTCCGTCCCAAGCTGCGAGAAGAATCCGAGGATGCGCCCGCGGGCGTCCTCGACGGAGATCATGTCGGCGTGGTGGTGTCCGTGCAGGTGTTCCCGATGCTTATGCACCCTTCGGTCTCCTTGCTGGCGTTGTCATCAAGCGCCTCGTAACCCGAACCGTTCGTGGTGAGCCTGTCGAACCATGAACGGAGCCTCGACCTTCGACAAGCTCAGGGCTTGCCCCGTACTTGATACGAGGGCGAACGCATTGCCCTTCGACAGGCTCAGGGCGAACGGACTAACGTTGGACATCCTTGGAGGGCCTTTCGCTGAGCTAGCCCCGCAGCGTCGCGTCGAACTCGCGCTCTAGCTGCCGCATGATATCGCCCCGCGCCTTGTCCACCAGGTCTCCCGTCAACGTCGATCTGTCGGACTGGAAGGTCACGCGGAAGGCAATCGACCGCTTGCCGGGGGGCACTCCCTCTCCCGCATACAGATCGAAAGGCGCGCTCTTCTTCACGAGGCGGTGCCGGTTGATGATCGTCTGAATCCGGGAGGCTGGCACGTCGGCATCCACGAGCAGGGCGATATCCTGCTCCGCCTCCGGGTACCGGCTGATCGGCGCGTATTGGACGCTTACCCTGCCTGCCGCCGCGTACACGGCCTCCAGGTCGATCTCAAATAGCGTGACGCCGGTGTCGTCAAGGTCGAACCGTGCGAGCACCCTGGGGTGAATCTCGCCGATAGTCCCGATCGCCTTGTTCTCGCAGAACACCCTCGCGGTCTTGCCGGAAAGGAGGATGGGATCGTCGTCCGCCCTGTACCCCTCCGAGAGGCCGACGTGCGAGAAGATCGCCTCGAGGACTCCCTTAGCGTCGAAGAAGTCCATGTCGCCCTCCGGCACGAGCCAGGACGCGTCGGACCGCGGGCCGGAGAGTACGCCGACGAGCATCTCCTTCTCATCGGGTAGTTCGCGCTCCTTCGCCTCCTCCTTGGGCAGGTAGACCGGACCGATCTCGAAGAGGCGGAGGCCCTCACCACGCGACATTCTCCTGTTGAATGCCAGCGTCTGGAGCACTCCCGAACGCAGCGTCGTCCGCATGTGGCTCAGTTCCGCGCTCATGGGGTTGGCTAATCTCAGTGGCGCGTCCGGCTCTTCCGTCGGTACCTCGACCTTCTGCAGCGCCTCGACGCTCGTGGCAGAGTAGGAGATCGTCTCCTGCATTCCCGCCGCGACCAAGGCGTCGCGTACCTGCTCTCTGATCTCGCGTTCGATACGCGGCTCGTGGTGGGGTATCTCGGTCGACATGAGCGTCGCGGGCACATCGTCGTACCCGACGATCCTCGCGACCTCTTCAATGAGGTCCTCCGTGATGGTGATGTCCGCCCGCCAGTAAGGAGACCGCACTTCCAGCGAGTCTCCATTGCGCGTAGTCTCGAAGCCAAGCGATGTCAGGACCCGTTCTATCGTGTCGGCAGAAATCTCCGCGCCGAGCACGCGCCGGAAGTGCTCCGGGCCAATCGTGAGCATCGGCGGCGTCTTGACGACCGGGAAGACATCGATAATCCCCTTCGCCGCTTCTCCACCCGCCAGTTCGAGCATCAGGGCCGTCGCTCGTCGCAGGGCGCGGGGCACCAGGTCCTGCCGGATGCCGCGCTCGAACCGGTACGACGCCTCCGTCCTCATGCCTAGGCCGGTGGCAGTATTCCGCGTGTTGTTCGCGTCGAAGTTCGCCGACTCGATCAGGACGTTGACCGTCGAGTCGCCTACCTCGGTGTTCTGGCCGCCCATGACGCCTGCCAGTGCAATCGCGTTCCGCGAATCGGCGATTGTCAGCATGGGAGGTTCGAGTTTGCGTTCCTCCTCGTCGAGGGTCGTGAACTTTTCACCCGGCCGCGCGGCCCTGATGATGACCGTCGCATCGCCTATAGTGTCGTAGTCGAAGGCGTGGAGGGGCTGTCCGTATTCCAGCATGACGTAGTTCGTCACGTCCACGATGTTGTTGATCGGCCGCATCCCCACGGCGGCAAGAGCGTCCTTGAGCCAGTCCGGCGACGGACCGACCTTCACGCCTCGAATCAGGCTGGCCCCGTACCGAGAGCACAGTTCCGGATCGGCGATTTCGATCCTTACATCCTGTTCAATGGGGTCGCCATCCTCCGGGTACGTCGCGTCGGGCTCAGTGACCGTCGCGCTCGTGAGGGCGGCCACCTCGTGCGCCACACCAAGAATAGAGAGACAGTCGGGGCGGTTTGGGGTCACGTCGGCGTCCAGGACGGCGTCGCCGAGGTAGTCCACGAGAGGAGTGCCGACGGGCGCGTCCTCCGGGAGCACCATGATGCCCTCGTGGTCGTCGCCGAGGCCAAGCTCGACCTCCGAGCAGACCATACCCGCCGACTCGACGCCGCGTATCTTCGACTTCTTGAGCGCCTGCGTATTCCCCGTTCTGGTGCTGTACAGCATCGCTCCCGCGAAGGCGAAGGCGATTTTTTGTCCAGCTGCCAGATTCGGCCCGCCGCACACCACCTGCACAGTCTGGCCGCCGCCGAGGTCTACCGTCGGCACCGTCAGGCGGTCGGCGTTCGGGTGACGGTCAACGGCGGTCACGTGGCCGACGAATACCTTGTCGCGCCCCCAGTCGGCCCCGACCTCACGCACCTCGTCGATCTCCAGTCCGGCCATAGTCAGACGGTGCGCCAACTCCTGCGCCGGCATGTCGACCGGCACATAGCGCTTCAGCCAGGATAGGGGTATCAGCATCTAAGACCTCGGAATATGCCCCGTCATTCCCGCGAAGGCGGGGATCCAGAGCGGGTAGCGTGTCGAATTGAAAGGAAGAATAGATTCCCGCCTTCGCGGGAATGACGAATGTTGTGCAAGGGTCTCAATTCGTGGGTATGGTGACGTGAGCCAAGTAAACAACGAGGATTTCAACACAGCCTACACCTGCTGCAGGAACCGCACGTCGTTCGAGTAGAACAGGCGGATGTCGTCGATGCCGTATTTGAGCATCGCTATGCGCTCGACTCCCATGCCGAATGCGAACCCAGTGTAGACGGACGGGTCGTAGCCGACGCCCTCCAGCACGCTGGGATGCACCATCCCCGCGCCGAGTATCTCGATCCAGTCCTCGTCGCGGTTGATCGGCCGCTTGCCGGTCTTGGGATCCTTGAAGTTCGAGATCGACATGTCCACGCCCGGCTCGACGAAGGGGAAGAAGTCGCACCGGAAGCGTATCTGCCTGTCCTCGCCGAAGGTGCGTCGCGCGAACTCGTACAGCGTCCCCTTCAGGTCGGCGAAGGTGATCCCCTTGTCCACCGCGAGGCCCTCGACCTGGTGGAAGTGCCACTCGTGCGTCGCGTCCGTCGCCTCGTAGCGGTAGCACTTGCCCGGCACGACGACCCGCACGGGCGGACTCGTCTTTTCCATGATCCGCGCCTGCATCGGCGAGGTGTGCGTGCGGAGGAGCATCGGACGGTTGCCTTGCTCGTCCGTCCGGTCGATCCAGAGGGTGTCCCACATGTCCCGCGCCGGATGGTCCTTCGGGATGTTCAGCAGGTCGAAGTTGTAGCGGTCAAGCTCGATCTCCGGCCCCTCCTCGACCTGGAAGCCCATCGAGGCAAAGACGCTCGTGATCTCACGCAACATTCGCGTCGTGGGGTGCAGACGCCCCTGCGGGACGGGCCATCCCGGCAGCGTCACATCGATGCTCTCGCGCTCGACGACATCGGCCAGGTGGGCTGTCTTCAGCTCCTGCTCACGCTCCGCCAGGTGCTGTTCCAGCATGGTCTTGGCCCGGTTCGCCGCCGCGCCCAGCCGAGGGCGATCCTCCTTCGGGACGGAGCCGAGACTTCGGAGTATCTGCGTCAGCGCTCCGTTCCGGCCCAGCGTGGACACGCGCCACTCTTCGAGACCGTTCAGATCGGAAACGGCCTTCAGCCGCTCAAGGGCCTCGTCGGTAGTACGTTCGACCACATCAGTCTGTGGCTGCATGGCAGGGGAATGCGTCCGTAGGGGTGTGTGCGGTTCAGAGCATTATAGGTAGAGTCGGGAAGGAGGGTCAATAAAAGTGGGGTGCTCAGTTCATGGCGTCCGAGGTACGGCCACACGGAAAGTGTTGTGCTGGAAATCCGTCGGTCCCAGTAGCTCAGCGGATGGAGCGCGTCTCTCACGAAGGTTGCGGTCGCGGGTTCGATTTTTGTCCGCTCCGTCCAACTGAACTCGAACCAGCTAGTGAATTACTGGTGCTCCCCCGCTAGAGCGCCAGTCTGACCTGTATTGTGAGGGTTCTCCCTATTGTACCGTCGAGGTCGCGCCATGCTTAGGTTATCTGTTCCCTACGGGCCAATGAAGCGGTTCTCGGCGGTTTGTCTGTAAGTGAATTAGGGCATTAGCGGGGCGACGAAGACCAACCGATTGCAGCAACTGTGAGAGGCTGTTTGCGCAGGTTGGCGCTAGCGTGTCTTGCTCCGCCTTACCAACTTCCCTCAGCCATTAGAGATACGCGAGGAGATCAACCAGCCGGGAGAGCACGGCTGTGCCATACCGCTGCGACAGATTGTGGCGGGCCACATGGGACAGCATTGAGCGATCCGTCAGAACAACGTCGCAATACGGCACCGTCAGCGCCAAGGCACCGATGTCGTAGAAGTCGTTATTTGTCCACTTATGGTTGGGGTCACGATGGAGGGACGTCTTGAGGGTCACAGAGACATTGAAGCTAGGCATTGAGTGATACCTGGCCGAAAGTTGGTCGCGCTCAACTGAAAAGAACTTGTCGGCAGCACTAATCCCGCCTCGATGTTCGAATCCTTCATTGAAGATGTCACCAATCTCGACTATGGCTTCCCGAGCTGTAATCGCGTCTCTGGTTCGCCCGACTCTCCAGTTCGGGTGACTATCGAAACGCCGAACTTGCGCTAGCTCGTCGGAGGCCTTCTGTTCGAAAACCTTTACGACAGCCTCAGGATTCCAGCCCAGATCCCTGAGTCTCGGCTCCTCTCGCGGAGTAGGGCCTTTGATTGCTGTGCGGTTCAGTGCGAGTTTGGCGCTCAGGAGGACTCTGTCAAATGCAGCCGGGCCGCGCGGATAAGCACGACGAAATTGTTCGGTGATGTCGTGACCATCGGGCGACTCGATTTTAAGACCACCCACCTTGCCGAAGGCCCTTTCTACTCCCCAGTCTAGGTAGTCCGTGGGGTTGAGGGGCAGCGGTCTTGGTCCAAGTATTTTGTCTAATAGTGCCTCGACCTCGTGAGCTACGACGACCGTTAGAGGAGTAACCACCATGTGTCGGCATACCAGTTCGATTACTTCACGAAGATCTCGGCGTTGCCGGTGGTTCGCAATCTTTGATATCTCCGCATAGATGTACGCGGAAAGCGGGAATATGGCCTTGCCGTCCTCAACTGCTGAGATGCATGTGTCCAATACTGGCCTGTGCTTCGTGCCATCTCGATGACCGCTTAGAGCCTTGGCCAACTCAATCCAATGATTGAGGTCGAGGTAAATCAGCCTCGGCGGGCGGGTGGACAGGTGAAGGGTGGCTGGCCACAGCGAGCCGCTCCCTTCGAAGCGCTTAGGGGCCGCATTGTGACCAGCATTCCTGTCTAGGGATGCTGTTGAGGCTGTCTTGTTCGACATTTCGGATAGCGTCTTGAGATTGAGTGCCTATGATTGTTGACGGAAACGCCCATGTAGGCCCGATCCTTGCAAGAGATGTTGTGCCGTGCGCACAAAGTATACCGGATGCGCTATCTAAAGGATGGGACTTTTCCAGAGCGCAAGGCTCTCATCCGCAACTTAGTAGAGGGTATCAAGGTGAACGGAGACGAGCCGCGCTGACGTACGCCGTCCCCATGCCGAGCGACGGAGGGTCATCAGAACCGACCTGTTCATTCAACAGACAAAGCTCAAGAACACCTTGAGATGGCTGATGGGAGAGGACCAGATAACGCATCTGGGTATGGAATACTACCGGAACGACTGATCCCATCAGGTCGTAAAGATATCAGGGGTTTGCCGACGTCAGGTTTGACCGCGTTCTTAGATCTGCAGGACTCGGTTGGTTCAAAGAACGACTTCCCACTCTTCGAGAGCGTCCAGATCGGAAACGGCCTTCAGCCGCTCAAGGGCCTCGTCGGTAGCCCACTCGACCACATCAGTCTGTGGCTGCATGGCAGGGGAATGCGTCCGTAGGGGAGTGTGCGGTTCAGAGCATTATAGGTAGAGTCGGGAAGGAGGGTCAACAAAAGTGAGGTGCTTAGTAACCGACCGTCATACCGGCGGTGTACTTGCACCCCTGGTTGATGCCATTCGCCAGTCATCGGAACAGAAGCCGTCGGTGGCGTGGTGCAGTCGCAGACTCTTCCGCTCATACTCCCTTAGGGGGTGGAGCAGGGGGGTGAGATGCCGGCCGCCGGCAAGCTCAGGGGGCGTGGGCCACCAGCAGCACTTGAACCCGCACTTCGTCGGCTAGGTAGACCACCGAGCGGGCGGTTGGAGTGACAATTCCCAACTGCTCCCACGTGAATGTCGTGAGGCCCAGCACGTTGATGACGTCTCCGTCGTGCCGGGCGGTTACGTCGAACACCAGCGGAGTCGCTGTCTCGCCAATTTGCAGCGAGCCCTCCAGTTGTCCCGTAAACTCTGCCCCTTCAAAGAAGCTCTGCGGCAGATCCGGCAAATCTTTCACAGTCACTACAGCCTCCGGCGTATTCGGGAACATACGATCGCGCACGTACCGGTCGCGGAAGCTCTGGTCGCTGGTCAGGGAATGCAGGTCCAGGGTTACCACCGAAGGTTGTGGGCCCAGATTCGCAGTGCCGGACAATCCCGTGCTGGACATCACCGCGTCGAAGCGAACGGGCGAGCCGCGCAGCTCCTCCTCTACCGTGAAGGTGATTTTCGATCCCTCGCCGATGATGAACCCCTCTTCCGCCGTCTCGCCGCCGGCCTCGGCGGGGGTAGCCACTGGTTCCGGCGTGGCCGTCGCCGTTGCCGCGACGGGTGTGGCGACCGGCATCGCCGTCGACGTGGGTTCGACCGTTGGCGCGGTGGTTGTTGCGACCGGCATCACCGTCGACGTGGGTTCGAC
>JAPPDQ010000406.1 GCA_028875495.1 Chloroflexota bacterium | reverse complement strand
CTCAGAACCTCGTACTCGGTGTTGGTGTGGGGCCACTGGAGATCGGCCAGATACACGCCATCGGCGCCCGCCGTGAGGTAATTCCCGGCAACCGCCCTCGACATCTCAATCGTCACGTCGTGGTAGCGGTCGTCATACGTATCACGTCCCAATGGGGGGTAGATCCCGACGCCGACCTCGCACGCCTCCTCGACCATCCATCCGAAGTGCGGTTCCGGATCGATGATCGTCACGTCGCCGAAGGGCGTCACCCAGTCGACAATCCCCTCCCGAATCCACGTCCGCACGTCCATGCCTACAGCCAAGCAGGCCCGCTCGCTCGGATGCACTCGAATCGCCAGCGACAGTTCCCTGCCCTGCCGGTTACCGATGTCGTCGAGCAGCGCGCGAACGCTGCGCATCCATTCGGTCAGGATAGGAATGTTCTTTTCCACCTCCGATGGCTTGAAGAAGACGCGGGTGTACTCGTCGATCTCGACGCCGTCGGCCCCGTAGCGGTCGCAGACCTCCTCGATCACACTGAGCCGCTCTTCCCTCACTTCAGCCCTGGCGAAGTCCAGAGCGGTCGCGGTGTGCGGCTTGTCGGGATCTTCCTCGCCGATCATGACGTCGGGGTTCTCGTACTTGAGCCTCCCGACGGTGTAGTTGCTGCCCTCGGGCGCGCCTCCATCGTTGATGCGGATGCTGCCGAGCACCCGAATGCCCTTCTCATGCGCCCGGTCGACGACGATCTTGAAGGGGTCTAGACTACGTTCGAGCGCGGATTCCAAGTTCGCAGCCGCGCGCCACCACACGAGGCCGTGGTTGTGCTCCGCCGCCATGTCGCCGAACTTCAAGCCGACCTGCGTGTCGTACAGGAACGTCTGGCCCATGCCGGTGCCGTACACTAGGGTGTCGACACCCGTTCCGATGAGATCGTCCACCGGCTTCCGAAGCTGGTGAAGACTCATCGGAGGATCAAATCGGTACATCAGGTAATGGCGAGAATCGTGGTAGTAGATCAAGCGTGGCTTCGTCATGACACCCTCCCCGGATATAGCCTCCAGTTCGCCTCAAGAAATCCCGACTGCGGCGGTATTATACCCGTAGTATGGGCCACTCGAAATGGCGGCATACCTGTGCATTGATCGGAGAGCGAAGGCTTGGTCGCCTTGGCTTGTGATAACCCGGTCTCATCTTCACGTCTTATCGAGCGACGCTGTGTTATAGTCGATTGACTTGAGGAAGGAGGCGCTCGTGGAGCACACTCACGACGGGTTACGGCTCACAACCCTGGCCCACTGCGCGGGCTGAGCCGGCAAGTTCAGTCCCAGCGACCTGGCGCAGGTTCTGCGTCAGATTCCACCGGTACGTGACCCCAACCTGCTCGTCGGCGTCGACACCGCGGACGATGCCGCCGTCTATCGGCTGAATGACGAAACGGCGCTCGTTCAGACGGTGGACTTCTTTCCCCCGGTCGTCGACGACGCGTTTTCATTTGGGGCAATCGCGGCCGCCAACGCGTTCAGCGATGTGTACGCAATGGGCGGACGGCCCCTGCTTGCCCTGAACATAGTAGGATTCCCGGTCGATTTGCCGAAGGAGATACTCGGTCGTGTCCTTCAGGGAGGCGCAACGAAGGCGGAGGAGGCGGGAGTGCTCGTCATTGGGGGACATACCGTCGACGACGCCGAGCCCAAATACGGGATGGCGGTAACCGGCACGGTCGAGCCGGGCAAGCAGATAACCAACGCGGGGGCGAGGCCGGGCGATGCGCTCGTGCTCACCAAGCCCATCGGCACGGGCGTCATCACGACGGCGGGGAAACGACAGCAGGTAAGCGCTGACGTGCTGGACAACGCGGTCGCCGTTATGAGCACGCTGAACAAGGCCGCGTCCGGGGCGATGGTCGAGGTGGGAGTTCACGCCTGCGTGGATGTGACGGGGTTCGGTCTGATCGGGCACCTGCTCGGTATGCTAAAGGCGAGCAATGCCTCCGCGGAGGTCTCATTCTCCAGTGTTCCGCTCCTGGACGGGGCGGAACGGCTCGCAGCCGACGGTGTGGTTCCAGGAGGCACGCAGCGCAATCGCAATGCGGCAGAGGACTCCGTAGAGTGGGCGACGGAACTTCAGGAACACGAAAAACTGCTCCTATGCGATGCCCAGACTTCCGGCGGGCTGCTGATGGCGGTCCCGGAAGACCGTAAGGACGTGCTTCTCTTGGAGTTGGAACGTCGCGGGGTTTCGGCGGCAGTTGTCGGACGCATCACCGAGGGTACCTCAGGAACGGTTCGAGTATTGGCGTAGGGCGGGTATACGGATAGATTTGACACGCCACTCGGTTCGGTACTTATCGGTCTTGACTTTCGCCACGCTCGTGGCGGTCGCGTGCTCACAGCCGGGCGGTTCTCAAACGACTCCAGCGCTGACGGCGACAAGCGTACCAACGTCAGTACCAGTGCCAACGAGCACACCGTTTCTCGTCCCGACGTGGACTCACACGCCGGAACCTACGCCTGCTCCGACGAGTTCGCCCACTGCCACTCCGACACCGACTTCGATGCCGTTGGAAACGGCTACACCCATCCCGTCGGACACGCCGACTCCAACACCGGTTCCAATCGCCACGAGTGTTCCAACAGCCACGTCAACTCCCGAGATGTTGGTGACATCGTCGCCTACATCCGTCCCCACTGCTACGCCTCTCCCCACAAGCTCGCCTACGTCGACGGCACAACCCACGGCTATCCCTACCGGCATGTCCACACCGACTCCCGCTCCTACCGAGACCCCCACGTCGAGTCCCACTCCGCCAAGTGACGAAGGGGGAGTAGTGATCTCCTGCATCTTCTTCGACGGGGTGGCGTCGAGGCAGGAGCCGGACGAGTACGTTGAGATCGTCAACACGGGCGATGCTGAGCGAGACCTGGACGGCTGGCGACTCGTGGACGTGTCGGACGAGGATCCGACGTTCACGTTCCCAAAGATCGTAATCCCCACAGGCGGACGTGTCCGCGTGTACACGAATGAGGTGCATGAGGACTGGGGCGGCCTGTGTTTCGGGCGCGGAACAGCGATCTGGAGCAACGGCGATCCGGACACCGCAGGACTCTTCGACGCAGCAGGGACGCTGGTCTCGTCCAAGACCTACCCGCCGGGGTGTCCGTAAGGACCTTAGCCAGACACCTCAGCGGGTGAGTGTTTACGAAATAACGCCCTGTTCCCTACCCGCCTCCTCGAACACGGCGAGCGCGCGGTCGAGCTGCTCTCGCGTGTGGGCAGCCGACATCTGGACGCGGATGCGAGCTTCACCTCGGGGCACGACGGGGAAGCTGAACGCCACGACGAAGACGCCGCGAGCATTGACGGCCTGAGCGAGCGCGACGTTCTTCTTCTCGTCTCCGATCATGATGGGAACGATGGGGTGATCGCCGGGCACGATGTCGAAGCCGAGGTCGGTCATCCTGTTGCGGAAATAGGCCGTGTTCTCGTGGAGTCTTTCGCGCAGCTCGGGGCGAGTCTGGAGGATGTCGAGGGCGGTCAGCGCGCCAACCACTATCGGGGGAGCCAGCGTGTTGGAGAACAGGTACGGCCGGGACCGCTGCCGAAGGATGTCGATGATCTCCTTGCGCCCGGTCGTGAACCCGCCCGACGCCCCGCCGAGTGCCTTGCCCATTGTGCTGGTAATCACGTCGACCCGGTCGATGACTCCCTGCTTATCTACGCTGCCCCTGCCGGTCGGGCCGAGAAATCCGGTCGCGTGGGAGTCGTCGACCATCACCATGGCATCATACTTGTCCGCAAGGTCGCAGATGCCCACGAGGTCGGCCTCGTCGCCCTGCATGGAGAAGACGCCGTCGGTGGCGATCATGCGAAATCGGGAGTCCTGCGTCTCCCTCAGCTTGTCCTCCAGGTCGGCCATGTCGTTGTGCTTGTAGACCTTGCGAGTTGCCTTGCAGAGCCGGACGCCGTCGATGATGCTCGCGTGGTTCAGGGCGTCGCTGATGATGGCGTCTTCCGGTCCCAGCACCGTCTCGAACAGGCCGGTGTTGGCGTCGAAGCATGAGGTGTAGAGGATCGTGGCCTCGGTGCCGAACCAGTTGGTGATCTTGTCCTCGAGCTCTTTGTGGATATCCTGCGTTCCGCAGATGAACCGGACGGAGGCCATGCCGAAGCCGTGCGTCTTCAGCCCATCGACGACGGCCTGCTCGATCTCCTCGCTGTCCGCCAGACCGAGGTAGTTGTTGGCGCACATGATTAGCTCGTGCCCCGTAGACGTATCTACCTCCGCGCCCTGCGGAGTCCTGATGATCTTCTCGTCCTTGTACAGGCCGCTCTCCCGAATGGAATCGAGCTCGTCCTGCAGAAAGTCCTTGACTGCGGTGTATGCCATACGGCTCTCCTTCGCCGGTTACGTGATGCGTGATAGGGTAAGTCGGCTCGGCAGGGAATTCAACGATTGGCGTTCAGTGGGGGCCACGACTCACGTGAGATTGGCGCTATAAGGGATGGTCTTCATTCCAGAGGGGCAATTTTGCCGGGGGACACTCTATTCTGCGTAAGCTCCCACGCTTGCAGTAGATCGTTCCTACGTATCCTCGCCCATTCTATGACCATGCCTCGGGCACGAGCTGGTAAGTCACCGCGCAGTAGGATTGGCGGATCAATACTAACTACAGCGCGGCTGCCGCCATATCGGGCATGGAAATGAGGAGGCGCATGGTCATCGAAATACATCTGGATGACGATTCCGTAGAACCGGCAGATTTCAGGCATCGCCCAGGACTTCGAGCGCTTTGGGCATGACCGCGCCCACAGACTTTCCGGTTAGTCGCATGTACAGCGCATCGGGGCATAGTTCCAACTCTTCGTTCCATGCGATAGCACCGTAGTCGGTCAGGTGAACGGATTTAAAACAGGCTTGGTCATCCCATGCACTGAAAACTCCGACGCCTGCCAGATCCGACAGATCGACCTCCCCCTCCGCGCCGTCGGAGTAACGAAGCCAGATACGGAAGCTCTCTCGCGGTTCTACTGCAATAGGATCAATCATGCATTGCTCGGTGTCGATCGGTTGGGTTCTTGTCTCTACCATTTTTCTGTCATCTCGCCGATGTTATCGGAGAAGGAGCCAATGACATCATAACGCCATGAATGGGAATCAAGCGCTGCGCCAGCGGATCGACTTCCAAGAAGGCGTTTTCGAGGGCGATTGCACCGAGTAAGGCAGGCGTTCCCTCGTCGTTGAACAGCACCTGAGTGATTATCTCTTGGCCCTCAACCCGCACCCGCGCGTATCCCACATCCATGGTCCTGACCTCACCCTGGGCGAACTGAAACGCCTTGCGTGTGGTGGGTTCCACTCCGAGCTGCCTCAATACGGACGACGGTACGGCAGTCATGGTCGCCCCAGTGTCCACGAGAGCGTTCACCGTGACCCAGTTCTTGGCAACTGTGTCGCCGATCTCAATATCCTCTTGAAACATGGATGGGCTCTACTCGCTAGTCTTCTTGTGGCCCATACGTCACATCATAAATGTCCCTAAGGACTCGGTTGTTGTAGGTCCAGTGAGGTGTGGGGGCAACGCTCCTTTCCAATTCCAGTACTGCTTTGGTTGCCGCAGTCAGAGACATTTCCTCTTCACGAAAGAATACCTTCTTGTCTGCAACAACGGTCGCACTTTCGCCTGTCTTTATGGAGACTAAGGTTGATCCAACTTGTATTCCCATTTCAGTGAAGTTTAGATTTGGCCTGCTACTTCGGAACCGCTTTGCCGCTTCGCGATCAACGACAGATAGTTCCTCTACTTCTTTGTTGACTTGTGGCGTAACGTCTTTTCCAGGCCAAATCTCGAGTATCGCTTCGACCTGAGTGGGGTCAATCTCAAAGAACTCCCTGGAAGGGTTTATCCTGTAAGGGGCAAACGCTGTGTGGAGAGCCTTCTCAAGCCCACCGTTGGGACTATCCTCGACTTCAACCGCGATCACACAATCAAACGGCAAAGGAACTCCCGTCGAATAGAGTTGACTGATCCTAGTCTGGGGGTCAGCTGCGGAAGTAATTCCAATCTTGACGAGGCCAGGCATGGCGGGATTGGTGAGAGCGTAAACAATTGATTTGGAAATGGTAGTCTCCCCTCAAAGGTTAGCTAGCCGCGGTTCGAACTCACCCGCTCGGAACGAGGTACTTCCTCGGTATCTCAGCGCCGACGGTGTACTGGATGCGGCCGATGCGGACCATCTGGTAGACGTTGACGCGGAAGTCGGGGTTGATGCAGGCGTGCATGTAGGCGTCGCGCTCGGATACGCCGTACTCGGTGACCATCCATTCCATGAGGTTCTCGATGGCACTCTTCACCGCGTCTTCCAGGGGCCGGAAGGAGTAGAGGGCGACGATGGAATCGTCCTTTTCAAGGCGGACGAACGGTATGTTCTTGTTCTTGATGACGCGGCACGAGAGGGTCAGCTCGCCGCGAGTCTCGTCCGCGGTGCCGTAGAACTCCGTGTCGCCCTGGCTGGCGTGAACGTCCCCGACGTAGAGCAGGCCGCCCTCGTGGTAGACGTTCAGGTACACGCGGGTACCCTCCTTGACGTCTCGCACGTCGAGATTGCCGCCCCACGGGCCCTGCCCGACGGCGCTGGTTTCTACCTCGCGGTCGGGCGCCGTGCCGATGGTGCCGATCATCGGGGCGAGGTCCCACGTGATCTTGTCGTTGAAGACGCCCTTCCCGTCACTGGTCGTGCCGCTCGGCCCCGGAAGGTGCTTAATGATGTGGACGAACGGGCCCCTCAGAGACTGCCACTTATACGAGTCTCCGAGGGGACTCTGTCCGGGCCGGAAGTTCGTGAATCCCTGATCGTCGACGATGATCCGCTCGACCGTGACCTCGAGCAGGTCGCCGCGTTCGGCCCCCTCGACGAAGACCGGGCCGCCGATGGGGTTGCCTTTCGGCGGCTCGAAGTTCCGCGTCGGGAAGTCCATGATGTGCGGCGCGACGTCGGCAGAACGCACCTGGCCGGAGCCGGCGTCCTCGGTCTCCACGACGAAGCTCTCGCCCTGAGCGACACGCAAGAGAGGCTCGTGGCGATGATCGAACTCATACTTCATCGCCTCGTCACGGGTTATTCGCTGCATCTCTTGCGTCGCTCAGGTTGAAGTGCTCTCTAGCATTTGTCCGACGCGATGTGGGGACACTCCAGGAAGTTGGTGCTCCCATATCGAACCGACCTTCTGCCGGGATGGTTCTGGTTGTCGATTCCATCTTCGAAGTACCACAGCGGGGAATCGTACGTGTAGTAGTCATGCGCCCCGAATGTGGACGGCACGTTTCGCAGGTTGTTCCTCTTGAAGAATACTCCAGGGGAGCCACCCGTGAACCCAACCGTGCCGAGGTGGTAGGTGTTTTCCAGGTTGAGCCTGAAGATCTCTTTTCCTCTCTCGACACGTCCGGGATCCAGCATCGTGAACTGCTTCCCTTCCTTGTAGAGGTCCTGCATCTTCATCAGGAACCCGTCAGGGTCGGCAGGGTACCGGCCCTGCGGCGCCAGAGGGAGGAACTCATTCTCCGAGCAGGAAGGACAGTCGACCTGGGCCGCGCCGACCGGGGCCATCCCCGACACGCCTCCGGTCTCGAAATACCTGCCCATCTCTCTGCCGGGGCCGCTGGCCCTGTACGGGAGGAACTGCGTCCAGTACCACGGGTTGGTCATGAGCGACATGGCTCTCATGC
>JAPPDQ010000098.1 GCA_028875495.1 Chloroflexota bacterium | reverse complement strand
ATGGACGTGGATGGAAACCTCCTCTGGAGCTTGGGAGCTCGAGACGACCGGGGAGCGCCCCGGCCCGGCACCGCACAGGGAGAGTTCTCTAGCCCACAAGCAGTCTGCACCGACTCCGAAGCCAACATCTACGTTGCCGATTCGCGAAATTGCAGAGTACAGAAGCTCTCACCTGATGGCGAACCGATCACGGCCTTCGGTAGCTGGGGTAACGACTATGGCCAATTTGGCGGCGAGGGCCCCATTGGCGTAGCCGTCGACGAGAAAGGTCGCGTGCTTGTCTCAGACACACACACCGTTCTCGGTGGAAACCACAGGGTAGAAAGGTTCGATTCTGAGGGAGACTATCTCGACCAGTTCGGTGGCTACGGCACGGGCCTCGGCCAGTTCGCCGGTTCCGTGCCCATTCGGGAGTACGGGCTGGACTTCGGCCCTGGCATCGGCCCCGGTCCCATCGGACCGGCGGGCGTTGCCATCGACGCCGAACCGGGCTTGCTTCTCGACCGCAACAACCTTGGCGGCGATATCTACGTAGCCGACTGCGACAATGACCGCATTGTGTCGTTCCGTGGCACAGGTGAGCCTGCTGGTGTTCTAGGAGTAGGTGCTGTGCGAAGACCCCGCCAGCTGGCAATCGACAGCACGGGACGGCTCTACGTGTCCGGCGTCCACGCCCACGAACCGCCTTTCGCCGTACATGACATCAACGATCCGCACAGGTGGCGTATCGAGCCCGAGTGCCGCTGGGTCACCGTGCTGGATAGGTCGGGCGCTGTGATAGCAAAGATCGGCACGCCGGAAGCCCACGACATCATGGAGCACCAACTTGGAAGAGGACTCCACTCGCACGGGTACGGGCTGGCAGTCAGTCGGACGGATGAGAGCATCGTCTACGTTCAGGGAGGCAACTGCATCTTCAAGTTCAGGGTGGACTGGGGAGGGTAGGACGAGAGATGCTCGGCCCACGGTTCGAGATGGTATCTGCGTTTGGCCCATACGAGGGCGGATGGAGGGACGGCGAGTTCCACAACCCGGAGGGTCTCGCCTGCGACAGTGAGGGCAACATTTACGTCGCCGATGAGATGAACCACAGGGTGCAGAAGCTTGACCCCGATGGTCGAATGCTGTCGAAGATCGGTGCGATAGGGGCCGACGGACGACCACGTCCGGGCACGGCTGCCGGCCAGTTCAAGATGCATCGCGCCGTCCACATCGATCACGAAGACAACCTCTACGTGGGAGACAGTCAGAACAACAGGATCCAGAAGTTCGACTCATCAGGCCGCTTCCAGCTTATGTTCGGGAGCCAGGGCAATGGACTCGGGCAGTTTGGAGGAGTGAGTGGGCCCAACGGTGTTACGGTGGATGAGGACGGCTTCATATACGTTACGGACACGCACACAGCGCTTGGAGGCAATAACCGTGTCCAGAAATTCGACCCTCGCGGAAGGTTTGTTCTTGCCTTCGGAGAGCACGGGACGGGGCCTGGGCAGTTTTCCGGCAAGGTAGGTCCGAGATCACCGACCGGGTATTCAGTTGGCGGACTCAACCCGGAGGGGCCCTACGGCATCGCAGTCGGTCCAAAGAATGGAGACCTCTACATCGCGGATACGGACAACGGACGAATCCAGGTGTTCGACCGCCAGGGCAACTTCATCAGGCTCTTCGGAGAGGGCATCATCTATGGCCCTCGCCAGATCTGCCTCGACAGCAATGAGAATATCTACGTCAACGGCTTCCACATGGCCCCGGACATGGAAGGCCTGGGAGACGCGCGATGGACCTGGGCCGAGGTCAGATACCTATGGGTCCTTGACAGCGAGGGCAACCTGCTTGGCAAGATCGGCAGCGAGGACGCGGACGGCCTCTTTGAGCACGGGGGCGGGCGGCACCATGCGGTGACGCTCAGCAAAATTGACGAGAGCCTCCTCTACTTTCAGGCAGGCCACGTGATCCTGAAGCACAGGATTCATTGGTAAGGGAGCAATCGGTCACGCGTAGAGGTTGTACGCCTACTCAAACATCATCTACGTCGTTTCGGCTGTGACCCCGGCCTATATCGGTAGTGACGATGAAATCATCACTCGTCCAGCGGACATGACCCCGTCGTGGTTATGCAACTCAGTCGGTGATATACGTGTGAGTGATAACCTCCCACACGTGTCCGTTCTCGCAGTCGAAGTAGAACCCTCGTCCTCGGTGCTTGTGATTGATCTTTCCGTCCGTTCGAGAGCGTGGCCCGCTCCCGAATGGGATCCTCTCGTCCTTGACCCGCTGAAGCACCGCATCGAACTCCTCGTCCGAAGCCAGAAAGGCGTAGTGATTGGATTGTGGGTCATCCGAGTCATCGAAGTCGAGCGTCAAAGTATCGTTGACCTTCACCGGCGCGAAATGTCCCCAGGTGCCCTCATACTTCAGTCCGAAGATGCGGGCGATGAACTTCGCGGAGTTCACCTTGTCGTGAGCGGGCACGATTGTGTGGTCTAGCTGCAATGCCATTGCGGTCCTCCTCTAAGATCGTGTCCGTGTCAATCGAAACCGTTCGTTGTGAGCTTGTCGAACCTTGAACGGCGGTTCGACCCTTCGACATGCTCAGAGTCTGCCCCGTAATCCGATACTGGTGTGAACGGTCTCGCTCGCCTCCGTGTAAGAGTCGCCAGTGGCTATTCTGCAAAAATTTCGGCCACTCGCTGCGAAACGATGTGCTCCTCACCTGGCTGCATGGTGTGCGGCGCGATGACTATCCCCTTCGCCGATGTGGAAACCAGCACGGCGGGATCGCCAGCGCCCAATTCTTCCACGACCTGCTCCTTCGTCATTCCTAAGGCGTTCTCATCCCACTCGACATACGCAATCGCAGTGCCTTCGGGAGCCGCCCCGCCGGGTCCGGGAGCCGAAGTCGGCGGCGCAGCCTCCACGTGGCTCCGCACATTCGGGATTCGAGAAATCGCCTCGGCCATGTACCGGGCACGATCTTCGTATTCTTGGACCTCGGCTCTCTCGAACTCCTCAATGGAGAACAGCTCCAGCGCCGTGACAACACCGGCAATTTCCTCCTTGCCGACCTTTGGTGGACGTCCGACGCCGTGATTGGGACTAGCGTTCATAGTGCAGGCCTCGATCAGATCTTTCCTGCCCAGTATCAGGCCGGTCGACTGTGGACCTCGTATTCCCTTGCCGCCGCTGAAGATGGTCAGGTCCGCTCCCATGGCGGCCCAGCGGCGCAGGGCCGAGAACGGCGGGAACTCCGCGGCGGCATCGACGATCACCGGCACCCCGTGCTTGTGTCCAATATCGATCACCTGCTCGATAGGCAGGTCGGAGGGTGGAGAGTATGCGACGAAGTGAACAATGGCGGCCGTCTGTTCATTGATGGCTGACTCCAAGTGATAGTCCTCCGTCGCATTGGCCAGCCCGATCTCGACGAGCTTGGCCCCGGCCAGACGGATCATCAGCTCGTAGTAGTTCCGCTGCATGACCTGGATGATGACCTCATCCTTCATCCCCTTGGTGTTGGGCAGCCGGTGCACTTTGGCATTGTCCTTGCCCGTCATGCAGGCTGCCACGCTGAGTGTCACCCCCGCCGCCGCTCCTGCAGTAATGTAGGCGGCCTCCACTCCGGCAAGTTCTGCGACTCGCTGCCCGGCCTTCTCAAGGAGCTCCGGCAGCCTGACATATGATCGGCTCGCCTCTGCCATCGCCTCCACCACCTCCGGCCGCATGATTGACCCGCCGATTGCCGTGCCGTTCCCGACTCCGTTGATAACGGTCTTCACTCCTAATCGCTCGTAGAATCCCATCAGTGCTATACCCCCTTGGCCGCCGTAGTTCGTAAAACGACTAATCAATTAGACCTGCATGAATTTCGCTCCGGTTCTCGCGGAGATAATATACGGTCGTTCACGAAAATCAAGGAGAAAGGCGAAGAAGGAGGTCCGTTCAATCTGTCGACTGTATAGCTAGGTTGTCGGTCTAGCGAGCGCGTAGTAGAGTAGCCACATCTGTGGGCAATATTCATAACTATCCGTCATCCCTTCAGTTATGCCTTCATCGTGGTACGACGCTTTCGTCCTCAATACTCTGGTCATTCTATTGGCAGTGGCGCTGGACCTCCTCTTGCCTGAGCCGCCTGCAATAGCCCACCCTGTAGTTTGGATGGGGAAAGCCATCAGCGTTTTTGAGCGTGTCGCGCCCACAGGACGGGTGGCAGGCCTCTTTTTCGGATGTGTAGTCGTCATCGTTATCGTGGGGCTTTCGGGTGGCATCGCTTGGCTCGCCATGGCGGCCCTTAGTGCTGTGGGACCAGCGGCCTATGTGATAGGTGGAGCGGTTATTCTCCGCACTTCATTCACGGTAAGGGGATTGGTGTCGGCAGCGGATCGGACACGCACAGCCTTGGAGGGAGGCCATTTTGATGAGGCGAGGGAGAGTCTGAAAAGCCTGGTCAGTCGCGATGCTGAGGATCTCAGTGCGTCGCTGGTAGCCGCCGCCGCGATAGAGTCAGTGGCCGAAAATACTACGGACAGCTTTGTTGCGCCATGGTTGGCGTTCGCGGTGTTTGGAGTGCCGGGCGCGGTCGCCTTCAGAGCGATAAACACGCTGGACAGTATGCTCGGAATCCGAGGAAGGTACGAGTACTTCGGCAAGACAGCGGCCCGTTTGGATGATGCGGTAAACCTCATACCCGCCCGATTGAGTGCTTTGCTGATACTGGTAAGCGGCGGACTCGGACGACTTTCGCTCGCTCGCGGGTGGCGGACCATGTTGAAGGACCGGCACTTGACGGCCAGTCCCAATGCAGGCTGGACTATGGGCGCCATGGCAGGGCTGCTTGGAGTCAGGTTGGAGAAGCCGGGACACTACTGCATGGGCGAAGGTCTGCGTGAGCCGGACGCTGAGGACATCGGCAAGTCCATGGCCATGGCCAAGCAGACGGCGGCGCTTGGGGTGGTCGCGATACTGATCGTCCTCGCGGCAAGGCACGCCATCTTTGGCTGAGGGGAGACGAGTACCTAGAGTGGCAACGGTTCACGGCGGGTTGGATGAAGCGGGACTGCGCTCCCTGGGCGTCCTGCTGGCTCAAGCGCCAAAGGAAGTGATGGAGCATGAGTAGTCGCCGCACGGCCAAAGTCATCATGGTGCAGGGGACGTCGTCCCATGCGGGCAAGTCCGTGCTGGCCACAGCGCTCTGCCGAATCTTTGCCCAAGACGGTTACCAGGTCGCCCCGTTCAAGGCTCAGAACATGTCCTTAAACTCATACGCCACTCCTGATGGCGGTGAGATAGGCCGTTCCCAGGCGGTGCAGGCGTCGGCGGCAATGACGGCTCCAAGGGTGGAGATGAACCCCGTGCTGCTCAAGCCGGAGGGTGACAGGCGCTCTCAGGTTGTGGTGATGGGAAAACCCATGGCTGTCGCCTCGGCGCGAGAATACTACGAGCTGAAGCCGACGATATGGGAGACGGTGACGTCGGCGCTGGACACGTTGCGGGCGGACTACGATGTTGTGGTGATTGAAGGGGCGGGGAGCCCGGCGGAGGTCAACCTGAAGCAACAGGATATCGTCAACATGCGCGTGGCCCTCCATGCCGACGCGCCGGTCCTGCTGGTTGGCGATATCGACCGCGGAGGCGTCTTCGCGCAGCTTGTCGGAACGATGGTCTTGCTGGAGCCGGAGGAACGAGCGCTGGTGAAAGGCCACGTCATCAATAAGTTCCGAGGCGACCCTTCGCTGCTCACATCGGGACTCGGTTTCTTGAAGGAACGGACCGGAGTGCCGGTCGCGGGCGTGATTCCGTACTTTACCGATATCCATGTTCCCGAGGAGGACTCCCTTGGACTGGCCGCCGAATCCGACAATGTCGACCAAGCGGTGGTCGACGTTGCGGTCATGCGACTGCCGCATATCGCCAACTTCGACGACTTCGACCCGCTGCGTCACGAACAGGGCGTCAGAGTGCGCTACGTGGGGCGTGCCGAAGAGTTCGGCGATCCGGAACTCGTCATCATCCCAGGGAGCAAGACGACGATCGCGGACCTCGAATGGTTGCGCGTTCAAGGTCTCGAGGAGCGCATCCTGGTCGCGCGCGGAGGTGGGACGCCGGTAGTAGGCATCTGCGCCGGTTACCAGATGCTTGGCGAGAGACTCCTCGACCCGGACGGGGTGGAGTCGCCCAGGGAGGAGGCGCGGGGTCTGGGGTTGCTGCCAACTACTACCACGTTCCTAGGAGAAAAATCCACGCATCAGGTGACCGGACGAGTGGCGGAAGGCGGAGGTCTCCTGAGTGGTTGCCAGGGCACAGAGGTCACGGCCTATGAAATCCACATGGGCGTTACGTCAGGGGATGTTCCTTCCCGGCCGTTCCTCTTGGAAACGAGATCAGGCGTGCGGGTAGACATGCCCGACGGCGCACTCGACGAAGAGGGGCTCACTCTTGGCACGTACCTGCACGGACTCTTCCACAACAGAGCCGTGCGTCGCTCGGTGCTGGAGCATGTGGCGCGACGCAAGGGCGTGATCCTGCCGGACGCCGGGGAGGATGTCGAACCCAGCGCGGAGTACGACAAGCTGGCTGCTCTCGTACGCGAGAACCTCGACATGGAGCTGGTCTACCGCGTGACGGGGCTGGCGTAGCCGATGGGTATGCGGGTAGGTCGCACCCGGCTAACCGAGGGAAGTATCGCCACTTCGAGCGGACGACTTGAGCTCCAACGGCAGTCCTGCGGCCATGAGGTACACGTCGTCGGCCTTCGCGGCCACGAGTTGATTCACACGACCTAACTCGTCGGTGTAGATCCGGCCCAGTTCGGTAGGAGGCACGACGCCAAGACCCACCTCGTTGCTTACGACGATCCAGGATGCGTTGCCGGTGCGGTACAGGTCCAGAAGCCTCTGAGTTTCCGCAAGGATGTCCTGCCGGGCCAACTCGGCATCTTGATTTCTCAGCAGGAGGTTGCTGACCCAAAGCGTCAGGCAGTCGAGGAGTACCGTGTCGTAGCTGTGCAGCAGTGGCATCAGCGCCCCCACGAGGTCGACGGGTTCTTCGAGGGTGTCCCAGTCGGATGGTCTGCTTTCGCGGTGGGCCTCGATGCGGGCTTGCATGTCCGCGTCACCCGCCTCCGCAGTGGCTACGAACAGGACGCGCTCGCCCTTCGCGGCAAGTTGCTGGGCATAGGTGCTCTTGCCGGCCCGGACGCCTCCCAGGACCAACGTCAGTCGCTTGCTCATGTGGTGCCCCCTCCGCTTGTTGATGTCAGGTGCTCTCGCCGTGTCGTACGAGGTGCCAGCTACCCATCAATCGTCTCCGCACCTGCCTACCAAAGTGGTGTCTGATAAAGGTCGGGGATCAAGCGATACAGTGCAATCCCCAAGAGCAAAACAGTCACTTCCGTCAACTCGTTCACGGCGCCGTAGGTGTCGCCGGTCATGCCGCCGAGCATCCCGGATATCCAGCGGCCCAGCCCTAACGAAACGACGATAGCCGCACCCAGCAGCGCCAGTCCAGCGATTCCCAGAAGCGCTCCGCCCGCCACTGCGGCAGTGGCGACTCCGAATACAACGTGCCACGGTTTGGCGCCGTCCTTGAACGCCCTGCCGAGACCCTGCTCCCTGGCATAGGGGAAGGCGGCCATGGTGCACAGCATCCCAAAGCGCGACAGGCACGGGAACACTACCAGCAGACCTATCCGGAGGTCGCCCGTGATGCTCGTCAGCAGAGTCCACTTTAGGAGGATGAGTGCCGCC
>JAPPDQ010000498.1 GCA_028875495.1 Chloroflexota bacterium | reverse complement strand
CTCCTCGATGTTCACCGCCGCGATGTAGTAGGCGAGCAGGACCACCTCGTTGGCGTGCAACTCGCGCCGGTACTTACGCTCGAGGTCGGCGTCGTCCACCAACCCGAGCTGGAGCAGGCGCGCAAGGAAGATCCCGGTCCCCGTGAAGGGGTCGAGGACATGGACGCCGCTGTCGGTCAGCCCCCTGCCGAACTCCTCGCGCAGCACATGGTCGGCGCTCCGCAGAATGAAGTCGACCACTTCGGTGGGCGTGTAGACGATCCCCAGGCGCTCGGCCTGCTTCCTGACGGCCACGCGGAAGAGGTGCTCGTACAACTCCTTGAGCACCTGCTGGCGGGCGGCGCTGTTGTCCAGCCCCCGAGCCCGGCGGCGCACGCTCTCGTAGAACGGCCGCATGTCACGGATCTCGTTCTCCAGGCCGAACTCGCCGAAGTCACGTCTTAGCTCGTCCAGGGCGGTGGCGATGGGATTGCCGCTCGCGAAGTCGTACCCCTCGAAGAGCGCCTCGAAGACGGGCAGGGTAAGGATGTGCTGCGCGATCATGTCGATGGCGGCGGCCTCGGTGACCGTCTCGTTGATCGAGGAGCGAAGCTCGTCGTGGAAGCCCTTGAACCACTCCACGAGCGCCTCGTTGCCCGGACTCGCGAGCAGTCCCGCGATGCGTTCGACCAGGCGCGCGTAGATGTCGGCGATGTCCCTGGCCCAGGTCTCCCAGTACTTCCGGTCGCCGCACTTCTCGACGATTCTGGCGTAGATGGCGTCGGGCGACAGGTCAATGGGCGGGAACTCGAACTCCGTCTGGCCGTCTCCGTCAATGTCGATGTCGCCGTCGATGATGATCCGGTCGGGCTCTCGCTCGTTCAGGTCGATGCGGTTGATCTCGGCGTCGAAGCGGTCGTCGTGAGAGCGAAGCGCGCGAAGGACCTCCCACACGGCGGCGAAGCGCTTGTTGTCAGCCAGTGCCTTCTCGGGTGGCATCCCCGGTGGAATCGCGACCGGGAGCACGATGTATCCGTACTTCTTGCCGACGGATTTGCGCATGACCCGCCCGACCGCCTGCACGATCTCGACGGGAGACTTCCGGGGCGCCATGAAGAACACGGCGTCGAGCGCGGGCACGTCCACGCCCTCCGAGAGGCAGCGCGCGTTGCTCAGGATTCGGCAGATGCCCCTTTCCCTGCCCTTGAGCCAGTCAATGCGCCCCTTGCGCTCCAGTGCGTTGTGCTGCCCGTCAACGTGCCTGGTCCAGCAGCGCAGCGCCCCCGGCCGCCTGTCCTCGGGGAGCATCGCAACGGCCTGCGCGACCACCCCGTCCCAGTGCTTCTCCAGCCGCTTGGAGGCCCGGATGGTGTTGGCGAAGGCGATGGCCCTGGAGAGGGGACGGGCGGCCTCGCGAGTCGCCGAAGCACCGTTCCTCCGGCCCAAAGCATCGGCTTCGCCGTCGTCCCGTCCCTCCCGCCGCCGCTGCAGCGCCCGCCAGCAGCCCACGATCTTTGCCGCGTCGGTGATGTTGATCTCGCTGCCCGTGTCGCTGGCCAGGTGGGCCTGGAGTGTGCCATCCACCCCACTCTCCGCCACCGCGAAGATGACCACCTGGTAGTCGGAGAGCAGGTCACGCTCGATCGCCCGCGAGAACGGGAGCCGGTGGAACTCGGGCCCGAAGGTGGCCTCCTCGTCCATCGAGAAGACGTCCGCCTCATGCCGAGCCGCCTTCGCCTTGCTGCTCTCGGTGTAGATGCGCGGCGTGGCGGTCATGTAGAGCCGCTTCTTCGCACGGATGCGTTCAGCGTCGTGGACGAGCACGAACGGCGAGGTGCGGTCGCCGGGGCGGTCCACGCCGGTGGTCCGGTGGGCCTCGTCACACAGGACCAGATCGAAGGGCGGGGCGCCTTCCTCCTGCGCCCGCTCGACGATGGGAAGTGAGTGGTAGGTGCAGAAGACGACGGTCATGAAGCCGGGCCGGTGCTCCCCGAGGGCCGCCGAGATGCGGGCCGGATCGGTGGTGACGGGGATCTCCAGCTCCATCATGGACGCGTCTTCGTCGTGGCGGCCGGCGCGGGTGTCGGAACAGATGCCGACGTAGCGGTGCGGGACCGACTTCTGCGTCGCCCACTCGCGCATGGACTGCGCGAACAGCGAAATCGACGGGACTAGGTAAAGGACCCGGCCTCCGGTCTTCGCGACCGCTTCGGCAATGCGGAGGGCGGTGAAGGTCTTTCCGGTGCCGCAGGCCATGATGAGCTTGCCGCGGTCGTGGCCTCGGAATCCCACCAGCACACCTTCTAGTGCCTCGCGCTGGTGAGGCCGCAGCTCGAACGGCTCGCCGACATAACGGAGATCCTCCGGATCCCGGGACACCAAGTCCGGCCAGTCGAACGGGCGGCTGGCCAAGTCGCCGAACCGGAGCACGATGCACGCGGGCTTCAGTCCGCGGAGAGTCTTGAGGGCGTTCGGGCCCCAGCTGTCTCCGGTGTCTACGAAGATGCGGGAAGTGAAGGGATCGCGAGCCGAGGCCGAGACAAAGGAGTCGAGGTGCTTCTTGGCGATTCGCGTTCCCGGCGCGTAGCACTTGCACTGGATCGCGCACCAGCCTCCATCGCGCTCCCGGGCCACGAGGTCGATACCGATGTCGTTCAGGTCGAACCGCAGGGGCGGCCCTGAATCCGGTTGCTGGGCGGCGCGGCGCGTCTCCTCCTCGTTGAAGTGCGGAACCCACTCCTGCCAAAGCCATACCTGGGAGAACCGCTCCTGGTGCAGCGGATCCTCGCGGAAATACGCCTGCATGAGCCGCTCGAATAGGCGGCCCTTCTGGGCTTCGGTCTCTGAGATGGAACGGATGTGGTCGAGGGCGTGCTGGAATCCGGTTGTGCTCATGAACTCGCGGTTCCTCCGGTGCGCAGCAGCGGCTTACGAATAGGATACTTCAACTTGGTGCGGCTCATTTTCCCCACCGGCATCGCGATTGTTGCGATGAGACGCACGGGCACGGACTTACGGAGAATCCCGACTTGGTGCCGACCTGGTCCCTCTCGGTCCCTTCTTGGTCCCTTCTTGGTCTCTGCCATATGGCGCCCGAACCCTCGCCGCCCAACGCGATGCGCCGGGAGGTAGCGATCATCCCGTGATCCGAGAGGTGGATCACCGGACTAGTCACGCTCACTCCCGGCCGGGACGGCGAACAGACCCCATGGCGGGTCCGCCCATTGATTGTTCGGTCGAACTGTCCAGCGTAGTCGGCGTATGGTCACTGTAGTTGTCTTTTTCATCGGCGAGTGATCTTCTGGCCGATGTACATTACGTAGACCGGCTTCCGTGCCCGGACCGGCCACGAGAAGTGGATTCTGAGGAACATGTGACGCACTTTGCCGTGCCAGGTACAAGCAATTGCCTCACCCGGTTTGTCTGGATGCGGGAACCTCAGCTGCTTCGCGAAGCGGCTCTTTTCGCTGTCGGTAGAGTCGGAGAACAATTCGCTCCCCTCGGTACCTGTGAAGTAGTCTTGATAGATCTTCTGACCTTCGACGCTCCGACTGCCGTCGGGCTCGAACGCGACCGCAAACCGATCGAGAATGCTGAGCAGTGCGCGAATTCTGGTCGCTCCGGCACTGGAAAACGGCAGCCCGCGGAGCGGACGGAAGCATTTCGGACCAAAACGCAGGTTCGTAAAGTGCCCCTCGGATCTTTCCCGGAGTTGGCTCCATGAAGAGATTGGCAGCTCCAAGCTCTGCAGTCGCGCCCGTAGTTCAGCCGCTTCCCAGAAGTTCTCTACGGCGAGGCGAAGGTCCCCGAATCCCTCATTGCGCCGCCAACACACCATTATTGGTGAGTGGGTCCAGTTCGACGGCGTGAAACTGACTGTGGCGCATTCGATCCCCAACGCCTTGCGGTAGGCCGTCTCTCCGAGCACATCGTCCGTAACAATCTCGCCTTGGCACTCAAGCCATTCGTCGACACTGTGTCGGCGGTCGGCATCCCAAAACGGGCCGCTGCGATTCCACCATTGCATTGCGGCACGCCTCTCGTCCGTTGAGAGCCAACCGATCGCACTCCGTACCGGCACGTCCGGCGACGCGTCGCGACTGAGGACCCATCCGTCACAGTGGATGTCTCGTTCGAATTGTCGGGCGACACGCCGCAGGGCCATGACCCTGTCGAGGGCCGCCCGGAACGCCGCACCGCTACGGAACTGTCCGTGTAGAGACTGGCCGTTGAGGAAGAGTTCCAATTCGATTACCAACCGGCGAAGAAGCTAGTGTCCTTGTCGAACTGGTCGAAGAAACCCTCCGGCCAGGTATCCACGTTCCCTGCCAGGTCGATGGCCGGGCTCTCGACTTGCGGTCTCTCATCCTCCTTCGACTCATCACGTGGCCGGAAGAAGTGAAGGAGCACGTCGTCTGGCGGGTGCACCCCGTTCTTCACCGCCCGTCGAACACCGTTCAGGATGTGATCGCTGTGTGTCTCAATGAGTACTTGAACCCCCGCAGCCGCAACCTCAACCAGAAACTCACCCATAGCGGCTTGGCCGGACGGGTGAAGATGCACCTCTGGATTCTCGATTAGTAGCAGGTCACCCTCTCTAGCCGAGACTGCAGCCACGACCAACGGCAGAACCTGAGTCAAGCCGAACCCCGTGTTAATCGGACGATGGAATTCCGTGCTCAGAGAGGTCCGAAGTCCCAGGGTCACAGCATTGGCATGTGGAATCGCTTCGATCGACAACCCACAGCCCGGAAAAAATTGCTCCATTCGGCCAATCACCTGCCACCACCGCGTCGGCGGGCGGTCACCGAGTCGCAACGCAGAAAGTACCACCTCGTCCCGCCCCAGATGCAGCACGCTCACCGCATTCTCTCCGGTCGGCCCAACGACGGGGGCGACTTGCGGATCGTCCAATTGGTAAACTTCCCTCGGCCCCATCCGCTCTGCCGTAAGGTAGGTCAGACGCTCAAGATGCTCCGCCAACGGGTGCTTGCCGGATCCCGCAGGCATCAGACGTCGAAGCACTTTCGGTTCGCCGAAATCCAGCTCACCCACATGGACGGCCGAAACACCCATGGACATGTCCGAACGATCTCCCCGAAACCGCCATCGGTACTCCCGATGGGCATGCACTAACCCGATCTCGCATTCACGCCGACCGTAGACTTGGTCTACAACGTCCGACACCACGCCTAGTTGCACCGAGACGCCGTTTAGCAACAGACGTCGCGACCACTCGTGCTCCCGTATCGTCTGCTGAAACAGGCCCAGTGCATGCAGAACCGACGACTTGCCCGAAGCATTCACGCCCGAAAGCAACGTCAGGGACCCAAGGGGAAGTCTCAGTCCACGGAAGCACTTGAAATGCCGAAGGTCAAGCCGCGTGATCACCCAAGCACCTCCTCAAACATTCGCTGTGCCATCTGGAATCTCATCCTCACTCTCTTGTCATCGTTGGTCGACAACGTGATTGCCGTCTGGAATTCTTCGTTGTCAAGCAATTCCAGGAAGCCCATTTTGAGGTCGCCGCCAATGGAGCCTATGTAGTCTTCATTGTAGTGCGAGAGACCCGTTGACATGACATCCCACAATGCCGCGTTGATCACACTACGCTTGTCGACTCCACGCCGCTGCTTCCGGAACGCGTGCTTCCCGAAGATATTGTAGTTGTTTCGGAGCGTTCGGCGTAAGGCGTGTCGGAGTTCCTCGATCTTACTATTCTCCATATGATTCATCACGCGTAGGCCATCAGCCAGAAACTGGTCCATGTCGCCGCGGTATCGATCCACGCCTAGGACTTGAAAAGCGCAAAACCGATTTACGAACTCGCGATCTCGCATCGTATCGGATCGTAAACTCCCTCCTGTAGCCCGTAGAAAAAGGTCCGAGTGCGCCTCTTCTCGCAAAAGCACGGTGGCCTTACCATTGTATAGACAATTGCGCATTTGCTGTCTACTCAGAGGTTCGCCTGCGTTAACCCGCTCAAAGATATCGAGCCGAGCCCTTTCAGGGACATTTGCGTCCATTATGTAGAAGGTTAGGTTGCAATCCTCGATTCGATTCTGCAGTTTCGGTCCCAAATCCGAAAAGCGTTTACCGTGTAATTCCTTCTGATTCGGAAGGCGCAGCCGCAGGTCATTGTTGAGGAATCTGTGGAAGGTAGACAGTCGCTGAAGTCCATCCACGACAATCATTTTACCTTCTTCATCTTCTGCAAGATAGAACACAGGAAGGGGAATCCGCATAATGACTGATTCAATAAGTCTGCTCTGCTTATCGAGTCTCCATATGAAGTCGCGCTGGAAATCGGGATTCATGATGTAGAATCCCTTTTCTATCCACCGAAAGACACCATGAACGGTGCGCGTCTCGCTTCGAATCAACAGTCCATCAAGTGGATAGTCCATCCATGGAGCGCTCGTGTCGAGGCCATCCGGCTCGTTCTCGCCGTCCGTCTCTTCTTGCCGTGCTAAGTAGCCATCCTGGCGATCATTCCCAGACCCCTCCAACTCGAACTCCACGAAGGAGTCGTAGCCCACCTCGTCGACAGCCCCGAAATCTGGTTTGGTCCGAAGGCCTGCCTCCTTGAGTGCCTGCCGCACGGTGTAGACGACCCAGTCTCCCCGACGTTGGAAATCGAACCACGATAGCAGGTTGCGGACGCTCGTCCGCTGTGAAGCACCAGTCGTCGCAAGTTCATCGGCGATACTGTGCAACCTCTGTTGGACTACATCAGGGTTGGGCATGCTTTTACGTCCCCCAGATTCGCTTCAAGCCCCGGCGGCCGTCTCCTTTCGGCCATCCCGTAAAAGGTAACGCGGGCGCGAAGCCGATCCAACGATTCGCCGGGGATTCGAACCTGTCTACCCTCACACTTCCACTCCGAGTTCCAACAAATGTCCCAGCATCTTCGCCCGCACCTCCACCAGCTCAGCCTCGATCATGTCGATCTCCCGCTGGACCTCGGCGATGTCGATCTCCTCCTCGGGCTCGAAGGTGTCCACGTAGCGCGGGATGTTTAGGTTGTAGTCGTTCTCAACGATCTCTTCGGGCGTCGCGACATGGGAATAGCGCTCGACTGCATCCCGGTTTCGGTAGGTCTCGACTACCCTGGCGATGTGCTCCTCCTCCATGACGTTCTGCTTCTTGCCGGGCGTGAACTCCTTGCTCGCATCGATAAACAGCACGTCCGATCGGTGCTCGTTCTCACCGCCCTCTTCACGGGAGCGGTCGAGGACCAGGATCGAGACGGGGATGCCGGTGGTCGTGAAGAGCTTCGCGGGCAAGCCGATCACCGCATCCAGGAGGTTTTCCTCGATCAGCGCCTTTCGGATGCGGTCCTCGCGATGACCCCGGAAGAGCACACCGTGGGGCACGATCACCGCGACCCGCCCGGTACGCCGCTCCGCGATTTCGACCATGTGGGTGATGAAGGCATAGTCACCCTTCGACGGCGGGGGAACGCCGCGCCAGAAGCGGCCGTAGGGGTCATTGTCCGCGTTCTCGGCACCCCACTTCTTCAGCGAGAAGGGAGGGTTGGCGACCACGATGTCGAAGGTCTTGAGCCGGTCGTCCTCGATCAGGGTGGGGCCGGTTAGGGTGTTGCACCAGTCGATGCGAGCCGCATCCATCGCGTGCAGAAACATGTTCATCCGGGCCAGCGCCCACGTCGCTCCGTTCGCCTCCTGCCCGTAGAGCGAGAAGTTGTTTGACCCGACCTCCTCGGCCGCGCGGATCAGCAACGAGCCCGAGCCGCATGCCGGATCGCAGATAGTGTCGCCGTCCTTCGGTGCCGCCAGCTTGGCGA
>JAPPDQ010000019.1 GCA_028875495.1 Chloroflexota bacterium | reverse complement strand
GAGGTTGTTGATGATGATGGCGATGAAGAGGTTTATGACCACGAAGGTGCCGATTATGACGAAGGTGACGAAGTAGAGCCATGCGAGCGAGTGCAGTTCCATGGCCGTGAACATGACCTCGATCCATCCTTCGAGGGTGATGATGTTGAAGAGGGTGAGGACGGAGATGCCGAGGTTTCGCCAGTTTTCGGGATCGTGCTCGCTGAAGAGGTGGTAGCCGATTATGGCGTAGATGTAGACGATGATGCTCATGAGCAGCAGAACGTGGCCGACGCTGGGGATCGAGCGGATGAGCGCGGTTACGATGAGGCGGAGGTCCTTGATGGTCGAGACGAGGCGGAGGATGCGCAGGAGGCGGGCAAGCCGGACGATTATGGCCAGCTCGCCGGTGGCGGGGATGAGAGCGAAGATTATGACGAGGAAGTCGAAGACGTTCCAGCCATCGCGGAAGTACCCAGCCACGCGGGGCGTCGAGGCTGTCATCTTGAGCAGGGCCTCGGCGATGAAGATGGCGAGAGCCACTTGGTAGGCGATGCGTATCCAGTCCCCGTAGTCGCGGTCAATGGAGGGAGACGTGTCCATTCCGAGGAGGATGGCATTGAAGATGATGATGGCGATGATGGCGGCTTCGAAAGCGGGAGCCTCGGTGAAACGTCGCGCGAAGGAGGTGAATTTGTCCATGCTCGTTCGTCCTCTGCGGATTTGTGACGCACTCGATGTTACCACGAAGAGGGATGTGGGCTGTGGTGTTGCGCTGCGCTACACTTGGTGTATGGAGGTGCGAGTCATAAGCCAAGGGCCGGAACTGATGCGTAGAGACGGGTCGACAAGGCATCCGCGAAAGTGTTACCTATGTCCTCGGCCTTACTACCATTGTGCCGGCAGTGCAAAGGACTCAAGACTGTCTTAGCAGGAGTTTGCCTGCCCCGAAACATCCGTTTATGAGACTACCAACCCGTCTTCCTTGTCATTGGAACTTGGGTAATCTTCCCTATGGGGATTCCCGGCTCGCAGCGATCTCCCTGATCATCATGCTGCTCGTGGTTTCGGTCCCCGGTGCTCCCTTTGGCCATCCGGCATATGCGCAGACAGCCGACTCCTTTATAGACTACGCCGAGAACGGAACGGGTCCAGTGGGCACCTTCACTGCCTATGACCAGGACGGAGACCCCATCGAGTGGTCGCTGAGCGGTCCCGATGCCGCTTTGTTCTCCATCGATGAGGGTGTGGTGAGCTTCAGAGATTCCCCGAACTACGAGGACCCGCAGTCCGCTCAGGGGGGGAACGTGCACAGTGTGACCGTGGAAGCCAACGGCGGGACGCACGATGTTGTCGTGACGGTAACGGACGTGGACGATGTCGGAACGGCGAGCATCGACAGGCCGCAGCCGCAAGTCGACAGGCCCATTGAAGCCAGCCTGTGGGACGAGGACGAGGGGGTGGCTGTCCAGAGGTGGCAGTGGGCGCGGTCCGATAATGGAATTACTTGGACCGATATAGACGGAGCGACATCGCCGCGGCGGAGTCCGGACGAGACAGACGAGGGAATGTACCTACGCGCTATGGTCACCTACTCCGATAAGTTCGGCCCCGGCAAAACGGCTTCGGCGGTGACCGCCAGACCTGTGGAGGCGAGGACGCTGTCCAATGCCGCTCCCGGCTTTGTGGACCGGAGAGGAGATGTAGTTACCACCCTGACCCTGACCGTCCGCGAGAACACGGCTGTGGGCAGACCCATAGGCCGGCGGGTGTCGGCGACGGACACCGACACCGATATCCTGTTCTACGAGCTGTTGGACACCCCTGACCTGAAAGATGACGGCGGTGACGCGCGGTTCACCGTCGACAGCCTCTCCGGTCAGATAAGGGTCGGCAAGGTGCTGGGAGCAGATGACGGGGAGCGAGAAGATGAGGCGACAACCCTGTCCGGCGACCCCGCGCTGCCTGAAAATGAGGATGCCGGCGACGCCGACAACAGCGAGTATGTCCTGCGGGTGAGGGGAAGCGACCCGTCGCCCGCCTCGGCCACGGTGAACGTTATCGTCAGGGTCACCAACGTGAACGAGCCACCTGCCTTCGATGAGGACGTACCGACGCTGCTGAAGGTGGTGGAGATTGCGGACCCACCCGTCATCACGGTTGAAGACAGCGGCGCCCCGGTTGATGCCGACACCTTCGCCGTCACCGACCAGGACGGAGCCGTCACCAGTGTTTCATACTCGGTGACGGGTGACGACCGCGAGGTCTTTGGGTTCGTCAGCCGCGTCCTGACCTTCAAGGCTGACCACGAGCCCAATTTCGAAGTGCAGAGTTCGTACTCGATCACCATAACGGCCCGCTCCGGGGGGCGATCGGTCTCTCTGGATGTGACCGTCGAGGTAATAGATGCGGAAGACCCCGGAGAAGTGGCGCTGTCCCAAAGGCAGCCACAGGTCGGCATTGAGGTACATGCCACGCCCAGCGACCCCGACGGCGGCATGAGAATCAGCAGGTGGGTGTGGGAGCTGTCGGCCGAGATCACGGTGGATGTGGAAGGCGTCCCATCGGCCGAGTGCAGGGAAGACCTCGACACGCCCTTGAGTGTCGTTGATCCGAACAGCTGGGACACGATAGATGGAGCCACGACGTCCACTTACACCCCGGAGCCTGATGATGTGGACAGGTGCCTGAGAGCGAGAGTGATCTACACCGACAACATAGAGAATCCGACCGATCAGGACGACGAGGCAATGGGAGTATTCGAGGCTCCCGTACAGAGCAGGAGGCTCGCAAATGCCGCTCCGAGGTTCGTGGACCAGGACCTGAACTCGCCGGGAGACCAGTCGGACAGGACGAGCCGGAAGATCGAGGAGAACGAGGAGCCGGAGGAGAGCATCGGGAGCCCGGTCAGCGCCTTCGACGAAGACGACAAGCTGCTGATCTACACCCTAGGCGGTGAGGACGCAGCCTTCTTCAGCATTTCGAGGAACACCGGCCAACTAAAGACGAAGGCTTCCCTGAACTTCGAGGTCAGGAACAGCTACTCCGTGGTGGTGACCGCCACGGACCCTTCGGGGGCCGAGGACAGCATACAGGTAACCATCAACATCATCGACGTGCACGACCCGGTGCGCATAACCGGTGTCAGCTCGGTACGCTACGCAGAGAACGGTACGGCCCCTGTAGCCTCCTTCATGGCATTCGACGATGGAGATCATGTCATCAGGTGGTCCGTAAGCGGGCGAGACGACGACGAGTTCACCATCGATGATGGCGTTCTGGCCTTCAGAGAACCCCCCAACTACGAGGACCCGCAGTCCGCGGCGGATAGCACGCTGCTGTCGTCGAGGAACGTGTACCGGGTGACCGTCGAAGCCGCCGGGGGCACGCGCAACGTGACCGTGACGGTGACGGACGTGGACGATACCGGCACGGTGAGCATAGACAGGCCGCAACCCCAGGTCGACAGGACGCTCTCGGCCACCCTGTGGGACGAGGATGACGGGGTGACGGACGAGAAGTGGCAGTGGGCGAGGTCCGAAGACGGAAGGAGATGGACTCGCATAGAGGGAGCGTCAGAGCCGCAGCGGAGGCCGGCGGAGGGCGATGTGGATATGTACCTGCGTGCGACGGTCACCTATTCCGACAAGTTCGGCTCCGGTAAGACCGTCCGGGCGGTGAGCGCCAACCGGGTGGAGGCGAGGTCCCCGGCCAATGCGGCTCCCTCCTTCGTCAGTCAGGATGACGATGAGTCCACCCGCTACATCGACATCGCGCGGTTCATCGCCGAGACTGCGACGGTGGGTTTGCCCATAGGCGATCCGGTATCGGCGACGGATGCTGACCAGGACATCCTGTTGTATGAGCTCTTGGACACCCCCGACTTGGAGAATGACGACGGCGATGCGCGATTCACCATCGACAGCCTCACCGGCCAGATAAGGATCGGCAAGGAGCTGGGCGCTGACCCCGAAGAGATCGAAGACGAGGACTCGACGGATCTGACCGGGGCCCCCGCGCTGCCTGATCTTGAGATTGCCGACGAGGCTGACAACAGCGAGTACGTCCTTCGGGTGAGGGCAAGCGACCCGTCGACCGCCGAGGCCGTAGTGAACGTAATCGTAACGGTCACCGAAGTAAACGAACCCCCTGCCTTCGATGATGACACGCCGACGCTGCTCAGCGTAGTGGAGAAAGTGAACGAGGACCTGCCGGTCATCAAGGTTGGGCATGACGGCGACGCTATCGACGACGATACCTACGCCGTCACCGATCAGGACGGCAGCGTCACCGGCCTTTACGGCTATGACGACACCACCTACACGTATTCGGTGTCAGGCGCCGACGGCGATGACTTTGTCTTCGACAGCGTGGGTGTCCTGAGCTTCAAGCCAGGCCACGAGCCCGATTTCGAGAACCAGAGCTCCTACTCGATAACCATCGAGGCCCACTCCGGTGACGGTGCTCGGAGGCTGTCGACCACCCTGGATGTGATCGTCGAAGTGGAGGATGGGGAGGACGCCGGGGCGGTGGTCCTGTCCCAGAGGCAGCCGGAGGTGGGCGTCGCGATACGTGCCACGGTCAGCGACGACGACGGCGGTGTGACGACCAGAAAGTGGGTGTGGGAACTGTCCAAGGAGGTTCCGGTGCATAGGGGCATGCCGGTGCGGGAGTGCGAGGACGACCCTGCCACGCCCGGCATAGGTCCGGTTGATGTTGAGAGTTGGACCCCGATTCCTGGAGAATCGTCGGCGGTCTACGCCCCAAAGCCAACTGACGTGGGTAAGTGTCTGCGGGCGACAGCGTACTATATCGACAACGTTGGTCGCGCTCAGGACAAGGCAACGGGAGTGCTGGAAGTCCCAGTAGGACGACACGGTTCGTTTGACACTGATCCGGAATCGGACAGCGGGTTCGTCAATGCCCCACCCGTGTTCCCCGACCAGGACTACAGCACCGAGGGCGACCAGTCCGACAGGACGAGTCGAGACGTGGCGGAGGACACTGCAGACAACACTGAGGCCGGGCGGAACATCGGAGACCCCGTCAGGGCCCGGGACGAGGATGATGATCTACTGATCTACACCCTAAGCGGTCCGGACGCCGCTTTCTTCCAGATTGGGAGGGACAATGGCCAACTGAAGACCAAAGATCCTCTGAACTACGAGGCCAGGAGCAGTTACACCGTGGTAGTGACTGCTACCGACCCGTTTGGCGCCATGGACAGCATACAGGTCACTATCAACGTCACCGATGTGGACGACCCTCCGGTGATAACTGTGATCACAGGATAAGCCCGACGGTGGGAGTTTCCTTACAGACCAGCTGTTAGTGGGGCGTGAACTCTGTTCGGCGGCCTCGGGAGGCTACCTTCGTTCGACGTCCAGCTGAACCCGTTCCACATCAGCCTTCACTTTTAGCCTGAGCCACAAAGTGAAAGTTCTCGATTCTGTCAAGTCTGGTGGAGATAGGGGGGGGACTATATTGCGAACTCTTCGGTGGGAGATTCTACTTTAACCGTGATAGCTCGAAGCCGGTTGTGGTATACCTCTACCGACCGGCAGTCTTGGTTGCCGTTATTCAGGTCGCCTTCTAGGAAGGACAAGACTCGCCTAACTTAGGAGCCCACCTACGCTCCCGTTTTCGAACGCCCACGCAAGATTTCAGATACGGGTAGATCGGCCTTCAGGATCGAGCGCGTAAACTCATGCTCCGGCGCGTCGAATACTTTGGAGACAGTCCCGTGATCGCAAATGCCGCCGTCGTGCAAAACGACTGCCCTATCCGCGATTCGCCGAACTACTCGCAGGTCGTGAGCGATGAGCAACACCGCCATCCCTCTGTCTCGCCTGAGTTCGTCGATCAGGTCCAGAACGGATGATTCGGCGCCCACGTCCAACGCCGACGTCACTTCATCGCAGACGAGCACTCGCGGTTCGGCAGCCAGAGCTCTAGCAATGGCTACACGCTGACGCTCGCCCCCCGAGAGATCGCGCGGGAATCGCGACAAAAGTGATTGAGAGAGCCGCACGCGGCCAATCAGGGCTTGAGCCTCGACGTTCGCCTCGGAGCGATTGAGGCCTCGCATGGAGCGAAGGGCGTGACAGAGGGTATCGCCGACCCGACGACGAGGATTCAGCGATCCTTGAGGGTCCTGCGGGACGAACTGTATGGACCTACGGACGTGAATTGGACGGTCCCGTACGTGCGCCGCAAGATTCACGCCCTCCACGGCTACGGAGCCTGAATCAGGCTCATGAAGTCCCAGAAGGCAGTTGGCGATTGTTGTCTTGCCAGCGCCCGAGGTGCCTATCAGGGCGACGCACTCTCCATGGTGAACGTCGATGTCAACGCCATCGACAACGCGGGTCGCGCGCCCTCGGCGGCCATAGCCGGCCGTCAATCCTCGTATTGCAAGCGCGGGAGTGCCGTTGGATGGGCGAGACGTTTCTCCTGTGACGCGTCGTGCGTGGTCAAACGCGGTTACCAGCTCGGAGGTGTAGGGATGGCTTGGTCTCGACAGAGTCTCGGCAATGTCACCCTGTTCGACTACCCGACCGTTGCGCAGCACCAGAATTCGGTTCGTCGCTTGGGCCACCGTCTTGAGGTCGTGAGAGATTAGCACTAACGTAATTCCCAGGATGTCTGCCTGACGCTCGATCTCCCGGGTAATTGACCGCCGGGTCACGATGTCCATAGACGCGGTCGGTTCGTCCAGGACCAGCACAGCCGGATTGGGAGCCAGGGCGCGCGCTATCGCAACTCTCTGGAGCTGACCTCCCGACACTTCGTGGGGATACCTCTGGGCGAAGTGTGCGGCACCAGGCAATCCGACGGCCTCGAGCCGGGCGCGAACAGACTCGGCGTCATATTTGCCGAGCATGAGCTCAGCAACTTGGTCGCCCACACGGAGGCTCGGCGTAAGCGCAGCCGCAGGGTCCTGCCCGAGGTAGGAAACCACCGTTCGACGGTAGTCGCGCAGGCCGCGAGACGAAGAAGCAAGAACCTCCCGACCCACCACTCGTATCGAGCCGGCGACATGCCGAAGACCAGGACGAAAATGCCCTAGAAGGCTCAGGGCCAACGTGGTCTTCCCGGCGCCGGATTCCCCGACTACTCCCAACCTATCTCCCCGCGACAGGGAGAAGGATATGTCGTGCAGTACCGCCCGGCCACTCCGGTCCTCGACTCTGAGTCCTTCAACTTCCAAAGCGTCGTCTTTCGATTTCGCATTCATCTAGCTATCCTGTCTGCAAAGGCCTGTAGGATAAAGTTTGCCGAGATAGACATGAGAGCAATCATCGACGCGGGCAGAACAAGGGCCCACAGGTTCAGACCGGCGCCCTCGGCATTCTCTCGGATCATCACCGCCCAATTCGTTTCCGGCGCCTGTGGTCCAAATCCGAGAAGGCTGAGGGCCGCGGCAAGGTAGAGCGCACCCACGAAACGCATGCCCGAGTCTGCAAGTACCGGACCGGCGACGTTGGGCAGTACGTCCCTCCGCAGTATTGTGAAGGTGCTGTCGCCTTGCGTGATGCTAACCAGTACAAAGGGCGCTCGGCATACCTCGAGGGTAGCAGCGCGCGCGAGTCTTGCCAGGAAGGGTGCGCCCGTAAGCACCATCGTCAGTACAATCACCGGGGCGCCACCACCCCACCCCGACGCGAGCACCAGCAACACAATCACAGGAGGCAAGACTAACAGTACATCGGTTACGGCAAGCAGCACCGTTTCCACCCGGCCCTGTAGATATCCCATCATCATTCCCACCGCTGTGCCGACGGCCACCGTGGCTACCGTCGCCACAATCGGCAC
>JAPPDQ010000322.1 GCA_028875495.1 Chloroflexota bacterium | reverse complement strand
CTTCAAAGGCTCCGGGACGCGGGCATCGACCCATATCCCCACTCGTACGACCGGACCCACACTTCCCGTCAGGCCATAGACCTGCTCGATCAGGCGGAGGCGGAACACGACGGCGAGGGCGAAGCTCGCACGGAGACGGTATCGGTCGGGGGACGCATCGTCCGGTATCGCGGTATGGGACGCGCCACGTTCGCCGACATACAGGACGGCGAAGGCAAGGTACAGCTCCTTTTTCGTCGCAACAACCTCAGCGAGAGCTACGCCACGCTGAAGGAACTCGACATCGGTGACTGGCTCGGCGCTACCGGCCCCGTGTTCCGCACGCGGACGGGTGAGGCGACCGTCGAAGTCTCGGACTGGACGGTACTGTCGAAGGCTGTTCGCGGCCTGCCGGAGAAGTGGCACGGTTTGACCGACGTGGAGGCCCGGTTCCGACAGCGCTATCTCGACCTGATAGCCAACGAGGACAGCCGACGGATCGCTGTCATGCGCAGCAAGGCTATCAGCACCCTACGGCGATTCATGGACGGACGAGGCTTCATCGAGGTGGAGACGCCCATGCTCGTGCAGGTCCCCGCCGGGGGGACTGCCCGACCCTTCGCCACGCATCACAACGCCCTTGATCGCGACCTCTACCTGCGGATCGCAACGGAACTGCACCTCAAGCAGCTTATCGTGGGCGGTTTCGAGAAGGTGTACGAGATCGGACGCGTCTTCCGCAACGAGGGCGTCGACGTGACCCACAACCCGGAGTTCACCACGATGGAGAGCTACGAGGCCTTCGCCGACTACACCGACGTGATGGAGATGGTCGAGCAGATGGTGTTCACGATGGCGAAGGAGGTGCTCGGCTCACCCACGGTCGAGTTCGAAGGGACGACAATCGACCTCACGCCGCCGTGGCCCCGCCTCGACCTGCGAGAGGAGATCAAGCGTCGGAGCGGGATCGACTTCCTGGAGGCAGCCGACATTGAATCACTGAAGAGCGAAATGGCCGCAATCGGCCTCGACGTTGGACACCAGATGAGCTGGGGCGGACTGCTCGACAAGCTGCTGTCCGACACCGTCGAGCCGCACCTCGTGCAGCCGTCGTTCCTCGTGGACTACCCGGTCGAGATGTCGCCGCTTGCCAAGAAGAAGCGCGACGACGACCGCCTCGTGGAGCGGTTCGAGGGGTTCATCGCCGGCATGGAGGTCTGCAACTCCTTTACCGAGCTAAACGACCCAGTGGACCAGCGCCAACGCATGGAGCAGCAGGAAGCGCTCCGCAGCCGGTTCGAGGACGAGGACACCGACCGCCTCGACGAGGAGTTCCTGACGGCCATCGAGCACGGGATGCCGCCCACGGGAGGACTGGGCATCGGAATAGACCGCCTCATGATGGTCTTCGCAGGGAGGCGGAGCATCCGCGAAGTCGTGCTATTTCCGCAGTTGCGGAGTAGGTAGAGTTACGTCAGTTCACGCCTTTTCGGGCGTGAACATCTCGAAGAACTCGATGCTCTGTTCTTCCACCATCTCTCTGAGCTGTGTGCTGAGTTCGCCCATGCTCGGCGAGTCGTTTCCTTCGCGGTAGGGGGACTCGATCTTCTCCTGCGTCCATTCCATGTAGACCGTGTTCGGCGTGCCCGGCATGGTGTACCCACTCCAGTACACTCGCACCTGGTCGCGCTGGCCCGCCTCGGTATAGCGGTTGCCTATCTTGTAGATCAGCTCCGCGGCGTTCTTCGTCTGACCGGGCTTGACCTTGTAAACTCGTCGAAGTACGTACATGCTCTCCGCTCCTTGTTGATGTGCCGAAATTGAAGCTATCGGACATGATATCAGGTTGGCTTGAGTGACTTTGGTTCCATTGCTGTCATCTTACTAACGAAGAGAGAAGGGCTTTTCTTCCTGCGGAATGCGGTAGACTGTGACCAATCTTGAACACCTGACACCGGAGGACTGCCACCCCATGAGCCGTCACGTTCCCATCCTCGTCTACCACCACGTCTACTCCGACGACAACCCTGAGCTTGCGATCACGACCGACAAGATGGCGTCGGGCGTCATTGGAGTTTCGGAGTTCCGGCGGCAGATGGACTACGTTCTCGATAACGGATGGCAGGTCGTCTCCACAACCCAGATCGTGGACTGGCTGGAGGGTGCGGGAGAACTGCCGGAGAAGGCCGTTGCCCTGCACTTCGACAACGGCTGGCTCGACGCGCGCACGGTCGTCATGCCGATACTCAACGAACTGGGCGCGACGGGCACCTGCTACGTCATCAGCGAGCCGACCGACGCCTCCTCGAAGGGTCTTCCCGCGGGGATTACGACGACTACCGAGGGCTTCGTTATCAAACCGTTCCTGACGTGGGACGGCTGCCGCGAGCTGCTCGACGCCGGGTGGGAGATCGGAGCGCACACGGCGACGCACCCAAAGTTGGGGCAGGTGTACGAAGAGCACGGCGAGGATGCGCTCATGGCCGAGATCGTACCGTCCAACGCAGTATTCGAGGACAACCTCGGCTACGTGCCCGACCACTTTGCCTATCCCAGCGGCTCACGGAGCGGTGTGACGGACGCGCTGCTCTCGCCACACTACCGCTCCCTCCGCCGATGGACGTTCGACCAGCCGCCCGTGTGGGACTTTACCGACGAGACGACCTCGCCGAAGGCCCTCGAATGCCAGAACGTGGACAATACCGTGGCCTTCGAGCACTTCAAGCGCATATTCGACGAGGCGCTCGCGCTTTGAGTACCCAGGCGGAGTTTTCTCCCCCTGTCATTCTGAGGAACGGAGCGACGGCACTCGAGGTGCTGTCCGACGGACGCCGATAAGAAGGACAAAAGACTCATCGGCTGGCCACCGACATGACCGACGCCGGTTAGGGCGGTCGGAGGCAAGAACCAAATACCGGCTACACCTGTAGACGTTCCAGTCCGGAGCCTCTTCTGGACGGGGAGTTCGACCCTCCCCCGTCTCTACCAAACCCCCTCCTGACGCTGCCGGCCCGAACGGGCGCAACCAAGTGCTGTTCCCTGTGCGGCGTTCATTGCCGATGAGCCGGTCATGTCCGAAGCCCACACCCGCAAGCGTAACTGTTCGGACTTTGTGGGAGCACTCGATACACACAGCCACCGTCATACCCGCAGGCACCAATCTTCACGAAAGGTTACAAGAAGTCAGGATACCCCAACCAAAGTTTACACCAAAGTTACAGCGTTGGTAGATAAATAGTGCAAAGGGGTCATGTATCTGCTTCGTTCGGCTAGTAGATTGAATTGGGACGAATTGAGTTTGTCTCTAGTTTCCGGCATGTGAACTGCGAAGAGTGCTTAGTCACGTATTGACTCACTGGGGTCTAGGGACTCCCGCGTACAACCGATGGACACGAATTGGCGGGACAAGATAGCCCATGACCGCAAATAGCCTCGTCATCGACCTCAACTTGCTGCGTAACGCGCCATACGGCGTCTATATACTCGACGTGAATCGAATCATCACATTCTGGAACCGCGGCGCAGAGCGGATTCTCGGACACGAGGCCGGCGAGGTTGTTGGGCTGCGATGCTGCCGGGTCTTGCAGAACCTGTCCGACAACGGGACTACTCCGGTTTGTGCGGAGGGTTGCCCGGCGACCCACCCCGCTGGAATGAGCCGGTTCCCTCCAGTAGTCCACGTCATGGCGCGATGCGCGTCTGGACGTCGCAAACCCATCTCTATCACACCTGTGGTTATTCCGCAGTCTCATTGCGATCAGCCGGTGCTGATGAACTACTTCCATGAACGCACCGAGGCTCTACTCGACGAGACGGCGGCAGGCCCAGTCCAGGAAGTCCTGGCGACAGGAACGCCACCGGCCCGGATATCGGATCCGTCCTGCCTTGAAGCAACTCCTCTAACTGCGCGCGAACAGGAGGTGCTGTCCCTTATTGGCTTGGCGCGGAATACCCGTGAAATCGCAAACGAACTGACCATCAGCATCAACACTGCCCGCAACCACGTCAGAAACGTCTGCGGGAAACTGCAGGCAAAGTCCATGCGGGAAGCGGCCATTATCGCTTGGAAACGAGGCTTGCTCTAGGAGAGCCGGCCGTAGGCTTGGCGTACCTTCGGCCACTACTGACAAGGGTATCGTGCACTACACCGAAAGGTTTTCTAACACTTCACCTTTTCCTCAGTGCATGGTCAACGCGGGGCTGATGGTGTTGATGCCCCGGCCCTAAGTCAAGAAAACCCGGAGGTCACTGTAGAAATTGGTTATCCCCATTGACGAGTGCGAGGCGGAGTTCGGGCAACCTACGGCCACGAATACTCGTGTACCCCATGTCCGATAGAGCGCACGTTAGCCCACAGGCGCTCTCCGAAGTTGAGACAGCGCTGCAGGACTACATCAGGGTTGTTGAGACTTCGGGCATGGCGCTCACCTCACGCAAAACGTACATCAACCACGCGGACCAATTCGTAAGGTGGTTGAAGCAGGAGTTTCAGCCCGGTGTCCATGCCGGCAACAGGCGACCTAAACATGGTTGATGACGCTGCAAACGTTCGGCTCGCCGTGACGGGAAGTATCGCGCACTTCCCCGGCCCCGACTCTTGGACTGACGAGGAGTAGCTTCGTGAATAGACAAGACATCAAAACATTCGCCACTGTCGGAGTGGTCATCCTATTCGGCTTGTTCCTTATCACATTGCCCGGACTCTTTCCGGGAACCGCAAGGGCCTCATCGTACATCGACTGGGAAGACTGCATGTCTCAAACGGGAGGAAACGAGGATATCTGTCGTGCGGAGGGCTTTACTCCGCCCGTTCCACCTACTGCCACACCTGTACCCCCCACAGCGACGAAAACACCTATACCGCCTACAGCGACGAAAACGCCTGTTCCACCTACTGCCACGCCGACTCCCGGGGATCCAGGACCGCCTCCTCCTTCCGGCTCGTACATCGACTGGGAAGACTGCATGTCTCAAACGGGCGGAAACGAGGATATCTGTCGTGCGGAGGGCTTTACTCCGCCTGCCGACACGCCCACGCCGGTTCCGCCCGACACACCCACCCCCGTCACGCCTACGGCTACTCCTGGAGGCCCTCTTACGAAGGTGGCTATTCCAACGATCACAGGCTCAATTTCGTCTGATACGATAGATGTGAGTTGGAGTAGTCCTGGAGCGACTAGATATCAGCTAGAGGTCACGAATTCATCTATCGGGAGTTGGGTGCGCATCTTGGATTCGCCAGACAAGAGAACGTTATACGGAGTAAGCGATGGTGACACCTGGGAGTTTCGAGTGCGGGCGAGAGGAGACGGGACAACTTGGTCGGCTGAGTGGAGCAACTGGTCGAACACCTACAAGGCAACGAACGGCTCCCCTCCTGCGCCCTCACCGCCGTACCTCAACTATAGGGATACGTCCTCATTAACGATTCAGTTCGGTACCGTGAGTGGTTCCGCCAAGTACCAGGTCCGCCATCGCCTTTACGGCGTTGCCAATGCCTTCTGGACTGAATCATTGGTCAAGGACAACAAATCGTCGTTCACAACGACTCACTTGATCACAGGACTCGACGACGGGACCAAATACGAAATCCAGGCGCGGGCTTTTGGCGACGGAAAATCCTACGCCAGCAACGCGCCGAGTCCATGGTCCAGCAGTGGCACCACTACAACCGTAGCCGAGCCCGATCCGCCCAAGATCAGCTCATCATCCGGCGGGAAGAACTCCGTAACCATCAACTGGACCCATCCCAACGCTCAGAAGTTCCGTGTCGATATGAAGCGCAGGGGATCGGACTCCGCCTATCACACCGTCGACGACGAGATCCCCGGCTCAGTTACCACGTTCATCATCACAGGCGAACAGGGAGGCCTGTCGTTCCTGTGCGGCACCAGCTACAACTTCAGGGTGTTCGCCTCCGAATCGCAAAGCGGCCCTCACGTATGGAGCAAACCGGCACAGACGTCGACTAAGACTTCCGGTTGCGGCAGATCCGGAACAGAACCCTGGTACAGGACCCATAAGCTCGTCCCACTCGAAGTCGATACCACCTGGCGCCACAAGTGGACGCCATCGTATACAGCCTCCGGCCACCGGGAAAATGACTTTACTGAACACTCCAACACGCCTATGCTATCGAGATATACGTGGTGGAGCGTGCACAATTTGACCTTTGAGGAAGAATGGGTCAGGTCGAAAATACGTGTCGGGGGCACCGACGTCGTTGACCTTGATGAGGACGATTTCGAACTCAGCGGTTTATATCAGGGCGGTCCCGATGTCCTCCATTGGGGCGGCGTCAATACTGACTCATCGAGTTCGAAATATCGTGAGAGCTCGAGCACGGGCGCATCCGTCACAGTCAGCATGGGATTCAACGCGAGGGCGAGTAAGTTTGACTCGAAACCCTTCAGCGATACCTTCACCAAGACCCTATGGTAACCCGAACTGACGTCATAATCAGCGTCTCGGCGGCGTTCATCGTCGTCGCGTTTATCGCGTCATGGATTCTGTTCAGAGACGGCCCGGAGATCCAATCACGGGCGGACGAATCGTGGGCGGAAGTCCACGAAGGCCTGTGGGAACAGGGCAAGGCGATCGGGCGTTTTAGGACATCGGACGAATACAATCAGGTTGCCCTGCGCGTCAATGGACAACCCGTCAGAATGTTCGAGATACTGGAGAGGCGCGGCGAGTTCGACGCCGGCGAGATTGCGTGGGCGGAGCACGCAAAGAAATTCCCCGTCTCCGAATTCAGCAAGTTGGAACGCGAGCGGGTGAAGCGATACGGCACCGAAGTGAAGGCCGTCGCCGCAGCCATCGCCCATTATGCCGAATACACCACCGCCGTCAGCGAGGGCCACGAAGCGCTCGACTACGAAGTGTTCGCCGAGCTCAACCGGCGGCGTGACATATACAACCAGTCCATCACCGGGGAACTGACCCTCGTCCAACGTGACCTGCAGTACGAGGCGTACATCGCCGAGATCGGCGTCGATAAATTCTTCAATGAGGTCTTGCCTCACCTAATCGCGCAACAGATAGCCATCGAAAAGTGGTACATCGATGCGGAGCGCGGCGCGAAAACGAGTCGGGAACAATACAACATAAGAAACGAAGCCGGCAGCATGGCGCTCCATGACGCCCGCGTCGAGATCGTCGATCTGTCAGCCCTCGACGGAGTATCGCTCGAAGAAGTCTACTCGTACATCGCGGAATACGAGGCGTCGGAGCACCTCATCAAGCCGATCCTCCCGCCCGATCCCATCGAGTGAGGCGACCGCATGACACGCCCACTCCTTCTCATGACCCTGGTAGGACTGTTCATCGTCCTGCCGCGTGGTAATATGGTCGGCGCTCACCAGGGATGGGCCGGCACATACATGGATCCGTACACGCCCCTGCTGCTAGCCGAACAACACTGGGCAACGCCGTCCGACCTCAGGGGCTACCGAGGCCGCCTCTGGGCGCATTCGAGAGATGGCTGGGTGCTCGTCCAGGAACGGCATTAGCAGAGGACAAGCGCCCATCTTGCCTGAGCCCAACTTTCGCAACCGCACCCTTTACCACGGCGACAATCCTCACATATCCTCCAGTAGTGCCGGCGACAAGGATGTTGCGTCAGCCCACGGCTGGTGGGAAACTTCAACAGGCCATCAGTGTCCGTCGCACGCCTACGTCGCAGTCTGGTTAGATGCTTTTGTTTGTTACTACGACGGCGATCATAGGGTACGATGCCTGTGGCCAGAGAATTACCATGACCAAGAGCGCCGTCGGCCTGGTAGCGATAGTGCCTATCGGGTGAATGTGAGAAAGAAATGTGCT
>JAPPDQ010000375.1 GCA_028875495.1 Chloroflexota bacterium | reverse complement strand
CTTCAAGGACCAGGTCTTCGATCACGACTCGACCGTTGCGCGAAAGCTCAACGAGGCCGGAGCGGTGCTGCTTGGCAAGCTGGCGCTGGTCGAGATAGCGGGCGGCATCCGCTACAAGCAGCCCAACGCGACCTTCACTGGGCCGGGCATCAATCCGTGGGGAGGAACGACGTGGGCGGGTGGTTCGTCCAGCGGTTCGGGCTCCGCCGTCAGCGCCGGGCTTGCTCCCTTCGCCATCGGTTCGGAGACGTGGGGTTCCATTATCATGCCCTCCTCCAACTGCGGCATTGCCGGTCTGCGTCCGACGTATGGCCGCGTGAGCCGGGCCGGTGGGATGCCCCTCTCATGGACGCTCGACAAGCCTGGCCCCATGTGCCTGACCGCAGACGACTGCGGCCTAGTGGTCGAAGCCATAGCCGGTCCAGACCCAAACGACCTTGCCGCCACCGACCGTCCCTTCTCATATTCGCGTGCACCTAGCGACCGCCGTTTCAAGCTCGGAGTACCCGTCGGAGCTACGGACGACGTCGAACCCGCAGTTAAAGAGAACTTCGAGGCCGCGCTGTCCGCCCTAGAGCCAATCGCGGATTTCGAGGAGGTCGAACTGCCCGACTATCCTTACGGGGCCGTGATTACCGCCATCTTCATGGGCGAGTCGGCGACGATATACTCCGAGTTCACCAGGAGCGGCAGGTCGTCGGAGCTCACCGCGCCTGAAGACCGCTACGGCATCTACGCCCGGAGCGCGACCCTCGCAACCGATTACCTTCGCGCCATGCGCATCCGCAAACTGATCGCCCGTGATGTGGACGCAATCATGTCACGCTACGACGCACTCGTAGGTCCCGGCCGCCCCGGCGTCGCCACTCCCCTCGATCTCGACCGCGTGAAGAGCTTCAAGGAGCGGTCCAGCGACGTCATGGGTGCCCTGGGCAACTGCATAGGCCTCCCCTCCGTCACCGTGCCGTCCGGCTTCTCGGAGGACGACCTGCCCACATCCATCCAGTTCATGGGCAGACCGTATGATGAGAACGTCATCCTCTCCCTGGCCGCTTCATTCCAGTCCATGACGACGTGGCACGAGCGCCATCCACCCGACCCTGAACCGATTTCATAAGGAGTCCAATGTCCCAACCAATAGCCCCCGACCACATCTTCGACATCCCGTCCGTATCGCAGCCGCACCTGTCATCCGACGGCTCCACCCTCGCGTTCGTCAAGACGTCCATTGACCGTTCGACGATGGAGCGTCATTCACACGTCATCGTCTCCCAACACCCGTTCGATGAGCTTTCCGCCCTGACAGACGGCACGTCCGACACCGCGCCGGTAATCGACGGCGAAAGAGTCCTGTTCCTCCGTCCCGACGACTGCGGCAACAAGCAGGTCTGGACGATACCCCTCGACGGCGGAGAACCTCAACGGATCACCGACCTTGCCGGTGGCGTGGAGGAGTTCGCCCTCTCTCCAAACGGCGACCGCATCGCCGCCGTATCGTCGGTCGATCCCGACGCGCCCGACGATGCAGATTCCGGCCTGCCTCGAGTCCGCGTCGTTCGTCGCATCCGCTACCGCCACGATTACACGGGATTCACCGGCGATGCCTTCCGACAGATGTTTTTGGTGGATGCCGAGACAGGGGATGCTCGCCAAATCACGGACGGCGAGGGCGACAACTGGTCTCCCGCGTGGTCTCCCGACGGCAATTCACTCGCCTTCATCTCCGACGACATCGAGGGCCGCGACTTCACGACCAACACACAGGTCAAAGTCGTCTCCGTCCCCGACGGCGAGCCGGTCTCGTGGTCGGAAACTCTTCCCTACGTCTGGGCGGTCGCGTGGTCGCCTGACGGTGAGTCCCTCGCGGCCATAGGGTGCCACGACCCTGACATGTGGGACCCACGTTCCGCATGGCTCTATGCCCTCGATTCTAACGGTGGCGTTCGCCGGATCACGGACGGCCTCTACACTCCCGTGCCTGAGTGCGGACTATCCTGGACTGCCGAACGCGGAATCACATTCGTCGGCGCTCATCGCGGCGAGTATTTTGTATGCTCCATCCGTCCCGACGGCAGCGACTTCAGATGCATCACGAGCGGCGGAGCAATCTTCGAGAGCGCCGCCTTCGATGGGAGCGCGACTCACGCCATGGTCGTCGCCGAGTCGCCCACATCACCGGGAGAAGTGACACACTTTGATCTGGACTCCGGCGAATCGCAAGCGATCACGACCTACTCCGCCGACTACATCGCGAGTCACCCGCCCGCCAGCATGGAGAAGTTTTCGATCACTCGCGGCGACTTCGAGATCGAGTCGCGCGTGCTCCTCCCTCCCGACTTCGACGACACGAAAACGTACCCCATTGTGCTGGACATCCACGGCGGGCCGAACGGCCGCTTCACCGACAACTTCGACCCGGTGCACCAGATTCTCGCGACTAACGGGTACATCGTCCTGTCCGTCAACCCACGCGGCTCCTCGACCTACAGCCCGGAGTTTACCAAGGCTGTCCTCAGCGACTGGGGCGGCGAAGACTACCTCGACATCATGGCATCGGTGGACGAGATGTCCGGACGGGCATACGTGGACGAAAACCGCATGGCCGTTCACGGCTTCAGCTACGGTGGCTTCATGAGCGGTTGGATAGTCGGGCACGACCACCGCTTCAAGGCCGCCATCGTCGGCGCGATGTGCGCCAACCTCCACAGCATGTACGGCACGTCCGACATCGGCACCAGCTTCGGCGAGATCAACTGGGGAGGGCCGTACACAGGCGCGCGAGACAAGTTCCTCCACCACTCCCCCATCACCTACGCGGCCAACGTGCAGACCCCCGTCCTGTTGCTGCACGGCGAGGACGACCTTCGCTGCCCCATCGAGCAGAGCGAGCAGTATTTCGTCGCACTCAAGCGTCTCGGCAAGACGGTGGAGTTCGTCAGGTTCCCTGACTCGACCCATCGCTTCCGCAAGATGGGCCATCCCAGCATGATCGTCGAGTACTACCGCCTCATGCTTGGCTGGCTCGAACGGTACATCGGCGCCGGTCCCTCGTGATCCGAAATACCTTGGATCTCGCCAATCGCGTATAATCCATTATGGATTATTCACTTGGATTCGTTGCACCCTCATGCCGCTCATAACCGCCTCCGGCCTTTCGGTCAGCTTCGCCGAGCTCGACGTATTCGAGGGCATCTCCCTTGAGATAAGCGAGCGCGCCCGCGTCGGCATCGTCGGGCCGAACGGACAGGGTAAGACGACTCTCTTGGAAACGCTCGTGGGCGACATGGCTCCCCGGTCAGGCTCTGTCCGGCGCAACCGCGGACTCAGCATCGGTTACGTGCCGCAGACGACACGCAACATGGATGCCGAGACCCTGGGCGAAGAGGTGATGAAGGCCTTCTCCGAGATCACACGCATCGAGGGAGAGATCGCTCTCAGTGCGGCTGCCATCGAGAGAGCCGATGAAGACGGACGGAGGGACGCCGAGCGACGGTACTCTGACATGCTCGAGGCCTACGAGGCCGCCGGTGGCTACGACTATGAGAACCGTCTGGAGCGCGTCATCGCCGGCGTCGGACTGAAGATGGAAACGCTGGACGTGCCCGTCGACGAGGCGAGCGGCGGCCAGCGCACCCGCGCCTCTCTCGCAAAGGCGCTGCTGGCCGAGCCGCACCTGCTCATCCTCGACGAGCCTACCAACTACCTCGACTTCGACGGGCTCAGCTGGCTGGAGGGCTTTTTGCGCCGGACATCGCACGCCTTCGTCGTCGTCTCGCACGACCGCTACTTCCTTGACCAGGTCGCAACCGAGATTTGGGAGATCAACCACGGCAAGCTCACCACGTACAAGGGGAACTACAGCAAGTACCGCCACCTCAAGGCCGAGCGTGAGCGAAGGCAGCAGACTGAGTACGTGAGGCAGCAGCAGTTCATCAACAAGCAGGAAGACTTCATTGAGCGCTATCGCGCCGGACAGCGTTCACGTGAGGCCCTCGGCAGGGAAAAGCGTCTCAACCGGATGGAGCGCATCGAGGCCGTCAAAAGCGACAAGACCATTAGCCTTGGAACGGCGAGCGCGACGCGAACCGGTCGAGTCGTCCTCACGACTCATGGACTCGAAGTCGGCTTCCACGAGCACGGCAGGCCGGTCAAGCTGCTGGACATCGAGGACCTGGCCCTCGAACGGAGCTCTCGCACGGCCATCATCGGGCCGAACGGCATCGGAAAGACGACCTTTCTCCACACCGTCCTTGGTGATGAGTCCGCCCTTGCGGGCAGCGCGTCTCTCGGTCACAACGTCAGGATCGGGTTCCAGCGACAGGGCACCTACGACCTGCCGGAGCATCGCTCTGTGCTCGACGCGATCATCGACGTGAAGAACCTCACACCCCATGACGCCCGCACCTACCTCGGCAGGTTCCTCTTCAGCGGCGACGACGTTTACAAGACCGTCTCTGTGCTGAGCGGCGGAGAACGCACCCGGCTTGCCCTAGCCCGTCTGCTCCTTGAGGAACCGAACTTCCTCGTCCTCGACGAACCGACCACCCACCTCGACATCTCCAGCCGCGAGGCCCTCGAACAGGTGCTTCTGCAGTACGAAGGCGCGCTCCTGTTCGTCTCCCACGACCGCGCGCTCATCTCGCTGCTCGCCACGCGGCTCCTCATCGTCGAGGATGGGAGGATGGGCCTGTTCAACGGCACCTTCGAGGAGTGGGCGAAGACACGAGAAGAGTCAGCGGTCAGGGTCGTCGTCCGACCCAAGAAGAAGGGCCGGTCAAAGGGATCGCCTGCTCGGAGGACCACACCCGCGACTTCTCAGCCTGCGCCTATCGACTACGAGGAGATCATTGCCGACCTCGAAGGCCGTCTCGCCCGAATCGAATCGCGACTCCAAGGCGCAACACAGCGCCAGGACGTGGAGGCGATAGCCAAGCTCGGTAAGGAGTACAATAGGGTACAGGGCGAGCTTGAGACCACCTGGGAGAAGTGGTCCAGTTAAGGCTCGGCCACGTCAGACCCTCATCGAGGAGGCGCGCCATGCCCTATAGCTCCTGGTTCCAGTGCATCGACCCCGAATGCCCCGAGCGGATGGCCCTGACCGAGATCGTCTACACCTGTCCGAGCTGCGACGATCTCCTCATGGTCGCCCACGATGTCGATGCCCTCAAGAACCGCAGCGGCGCGGCGTGGATGAGGCTCTTCGACGACCGGTACATGACCACACAGTTCCCCTACGGCAGCGGCGTCTGGGGCAAGAAGGAGTGGGTCTACCCGCAGATCGACGACGCCAACATCGTTTCCACCTACGAGGGCGGATCAAACCTGTTCCAGGCCATCCGCTTCGGTGAGATGATTGGCGTCGAGGATCTCTGGATTAAGCAGTCCGGCAACAGTCACACAGGCTCGTTCAAGGACCTCGGCATGACCGTGCTCGTCTCCGCCGTCCAGCAGATGATCCACGAGGGCGCGGACATTCGCGCCGTGATTTGCGCTTCCACTGGCGACACGTCCGCCGCAGTCGCCGCCTACTGCGCCACTGCCGGCATCCCGTCCGTCGTCCTCCTCCCGAAGGACAAGGTCACCACCTCTCAGCTCGTCCAGCCGCTCGCCAACAACGCGCTCACCCTCGCCCTCGACACCGACTTCGACGGCTGCATGGAGGTCGTCAAACTCCTGAGCGAGGATAAGCGCTTCTACCTCGCCAATTCCATCAACCCCCTCCGCATCGAGGGGCAGAAGACCATCAGCATCGAGATCGTCCAGCAGGACGACTGGCAGACGCCCGACTGGGTGATTGTCCCCAGCGGAAATCTCGGCAACATAACGGCCATCGGCCTCGGCTTCCAGATGATGCATGAGCTTGGCCTCATCAACAAGCTGCCCCGTCTCGTCGCAGCGCAGGCTGCCGCGGCCGCGCCCCTCTACGACAGCTACAAGACGGGCTTCAAGGAATACAGCCCTGTTCACGCCCATGGGACCCAGGCGACGGCAATCCAAATAGGCAACCCCGTCAGCGCCCCTCGCGCCATCCCCATCCTCCAGGAGTTCGACGGCGTCGTCGAGCAGGCGACCGAGGACGAGCTTTCCCAGGAGGCCGCTCTCGCCGACAGCACCGGACTCTTCGCCTGTCCCCAGACCGGCGTCGCCCTTGCGGCCCTCATGAAGCTCGCCGAACGGAGCGTCATTTCCCCCGAGGAACGCGTCGTCGTCATCTCCACCGCCAACGGCCTGAAGTTCCCTGACTTCAAGACGGGCTACCACAGCGAGACGCTCCCCGAAGTGACCGCAAAGCTCGCCAACAAGCCCGTCGAGCTCCCCGGCGACTACCACGCCGTCGCCGAGGCCATCACTAAGCACGCGGGGTGAACTGTTCGCCGTAGGCGGCCAGCTCACGCCCCGTACCGCGCTCGGGCGGCGTTGTATTCCTCCGGCGTGTTCAGATCTAGTCGGACTATCGAATCGTCGAACATCACCTCGTTCACCTCCCCACGATGAACGTCGAACACCTCGCGCACTCCCTGCCCCTCGTCCGTGATCGACTCCAACTCACCCCGTAGAGTCGCCGAGAACACGAGCGGGTGTCCTCCGCGACCTTCGTGCCTCGGAGAAGTGATGAGGGCGTCATTCTCAACGTGCGACTCGATGACCCTCTTCACCACCCACGAGGGGCGAGGCTGATCGACTGCCAGCAGCACGAGATCGGTCGCGTCCGGGTCGGCGGACAGGATGCCACGCAGAACGGAGGTCGTCTTGCCGTGCCGATAGTCCGCATTCATCACGGAACGAACGTTATCTCCCGAAACGTGACACTCTACCCGCTCGCTCTCGTGCCCGAGTACGACGACGACCTCATGCGCGCCGGCATCGAGCAGGCTGTCGATCTGGAAACGGACGAGAGGAACGCCGTCCCATTCCAACAAGGGCTTCGACCGTCCCATGCGAGTCGACTCGCCCGCGGCGGTCAGGATTGCCGAGATGCGTCGCTGCACGCTCAGTCCGCGGATGCGACCGGCTCCAGCGCCGCCTCTTGCTCGGCCTCGATCTTGCCGATGATACGGTCGAGGTGTTTCTGTTCGAGTTTCATGGGCTGACCCGTCCCGCCGAGGCGAAACATCAGGATCTCTGACATGACGCTGACGGCGATCTCCTCCGGCGTGCGTGCGCCAACGTCGAGACCGATCGGAGCGCGGAGGTCCCGCACCCGTTCCAGTGACATCCCGCTACGCAGCAAATCCTCGTAGATCAGAATCGTCTTACGCTTGCTGCCCAGCAGTCCGACATACCGGGCGTTGGTCACCGCCGCGGCGTCCAGCGCCACGTTGTCGTACCTGTGTCCCCGCGTGGCGATGACGATGAACGTGTTCGCATTGACGGGCAGCTCAGGTATGGCGTCCTCCGGCTTCTTTGGGATGATGATGTCGGCCTCCGGGAACCGCTCGGCGTTGGCGAACTCCTCCCGGTCGTCCGTGATGAACAGCCTGAAGCCGAGCGTCTTCGCCAACGGCGCGATGGACTTCGATACGTGCCCGCCTCCGCAGAGAACGAGCTGCGGCGGGGTCGTGTACGCCTCGATGAAATACTGCGCACCGTCGCGGGTCTTCACATGCTTGTTCCTGCCCATCGCCATAAGGTCGAGGGCGTTCTTGATCGCGTCGGCATCGAGAGCCGAGTCTCCCAAGGTGCCCTCGGTCGTCCCATTCTCGCGGATGAACAGCTTCGCGCCGGTCTCCATCCCGCTGAACTCTCCAGGATTTATCAGTGTCGCCAGAGCCACGCTCGGCCCGCCGGAGTACGCCGCATCGATCTCTTGCGCAAACATGAGGTACTCGTCCGCCGAGTAGATGGGGTCGATGACAAAGTACATCGTGCCGCCGCACACTAGCCCG
>JAPPDQ010000253.1 GCA_028875495.1 Chloroflexota bacterium | reverse complement strand
GACTTTCTTCAACCTTTCCTCATCGACCTCAAGTCCCAGTCCCGGCTCTTCGGGCACGGGGGAGAGGCCTTCGCTCACGGGGATGCGTTCCGTGGTGATGTCCTCCTCATACTGGTCGTCGAGATTGATCGAGTGGCCGCTGGCGCTCGGCAGCACCGCCGCCAGGTGAAGCGTCATCGCCTTCATCAGCGTCCCGCCCGTGAGTTGCAGTATCACCTGCGCGTTCGCCTTGGACGCGAGGATGCCCCGCGTCATGATGTCGGCCACCGAATGCCCCATCATGTATGCGTCGGCCACCCCGTGTGCCGTCTCCGGGTAACCGCCCCCAATCGGGACGCCGCCGTGTACGATAGTCAAACTCGTATGGTGCCGGAGCTCGCGCCACCCATCGAAATCGGCACGCGGCAGCGGGTCTTCGATGAACCCCACGATGGGATAATCGCGCTCCATCTCGGCGATGAGGGGCTTGACCGCGCCGACCGTCCTGCCGCCGCCATTGAAGTCGAAGTGGATCTTGAACCCAGTGGGCAGGTCAAGGTCCGACGCCGCGGCGGCCTGCTCCAATGGGTCATACGATGCATTGGTGTGCATTTTGAACACCATGTACCCCTCGTCCCGCGAGCGCTGCACCTCTTGTGCGAACACATCAGCCGGACAGGGCCTCGTCCACGCGGCGACCGTCATCATGTCGCGCACCTTCTCCCCCAGCAGCTTGTATACGGGGACCTCCAAGTACTTGCCCATGACGTCGTAGAGAGCCGAGCCGAGACCCAGGTTGAAGTCGTTCATCATGAAGTCGAAGGGGCTGCGGTCAATCAGGCGCTCAAACGTCGAGGCGGGTGGGGGAGGTCCGGGCCAGTCATAGTCGCCATACCCGACGATGCCCACGTCCGTCTTCACCTTGAAGACTATGCGACTGTCGATGCCGCCCATCCGGCCCCGCCCGGCCGCGTTGTCATACCGCTTCGCCAATCCCGGATGAATAGGAGTGCATTCGATGTCGGTGATCTTCATGCCTCACCTCGCGAGCAGTGCTTCTTGGGAGATTAGCCTACCACGTCCGCCATACCGTGAGAACACCGGAAACCCACGGGCGCCTTCGCGTTAGAGGTTGTCTAAGACCCCTTCCGTTCACCCTGAGCCTGTCGAAGGGTCGCGGCGCTGTTCGTTCAACGCTCGCTATCTTCCACTCTTGCGGATCTTCTCGGCGTTCTTGAGGGCTTCGCGGGCGGAGAGTCGACTGATGCGGGCGACGTTGCGGTCGACGTAGTCCTCGACGGTGGGTAGGTCGGTCCACGCGAGGGAACGCAAGGCCCACCCTATGCCCTTTCGGATGAAGAAGTCGGGGTGCGACAGGTTGGGGTCGATGCAGTCGAAGAGGAGGGATAGGTCGGTCTCGTCCTTGCGGTTGATCTGGCAGATGATGGACGATCTGCGCTTCCACATGTTTTCGTCGAGGCTCCACGAGCGCATGGCAGGGGTCAGTTCATCCGGATATCGTTCGAGGAGCTCGCGCAGACGGTGCGTGGCGACCTCGTCGACATAGTCCCACCATGCGCCCGTCACGACGAATTCTTCGAGCGTGGGCAGGATGTCGGGCGTGCGGTATGGCAGGTACTTCGAGGCTCCGGCGATATCGAGGGCGACGTAGCGCTCCTCGCGGAATTCGGCCTTGCGCCAAAGATCGAGAACGAAGTCCTGCCAAGCAGATTTTTCGCAAAACGGGTTGGTGCGGAGGAATGCGTTTACCACCTTGCGGCGAGCCGGTTTCTGAACACCGCGAAAGGGCATCTCCGACTTCATGTAGGCCCTCATGCCTTCGGCCTTGTCAGGGTTGGCGTTCTCGGCGAGGGCTTGACGGATGTCTAGCACAAGCTGGGAGGTCATCGTATCGCCGGTCTTCAGTCGGAGGAGGAGTCTCGCCAGAGGTGGATGCTCACCCTTGTGACGAGGATGACGTACAGGGTGTTTATGACCACCCAAAAGAAGAGACGGGTCTGGCTCTGCCCGAACTCGCCGGCGGTCATGTTGTCGAACCAGTTCCAGAAAAATAGCACCGCAAGCACCGTGGCGGCGTAGAAGCCCACATTCCCGCGGATGTACGTGTTGGTATCATCTTCCCTTCCGATGTCTCTCTTGGCCAGATAGGTCAGGACCAGCGCGACGATCACGCCAAAGGCCATGAACCAGTTGAGCACGTTCCATACATCGCCACTTTCCACCACGTCATCGTAGAACGGGCTGAGCACGAAATGAAGGAGCACGGCCAAGGCCGTGAGGCCGAGAATCACTGCCAACGGCTTTCTGATCGTGTCCATGGCTACCTCCCTAGGTGGTGAGAGCGTTCGGGCGACCGGTTGGGGCTATCAGAGCACAGGTTTAGGGGTAAGTCAAACCGCAAGGTCGCGGGGCTTTCGATCTGCTAGAATCCACATGGTCGGTGAGACGATCTACAAGCTATGGAGACAGAAAAGAAAATTCTAATCATTGCCGGGCCCAACGGCGCAGGCAAGACTCTTTTCGCTACCCAATTTCTACCAAATGAAGCGAACTGCGCCACCTTCATAAATGCAGACCTGATAGCGGCGGGGTTGAGTCCGTTTCAACCGGAATTGGCGGCAGTTGGCGCTGGGAGGCGATGCTGGGCATGATGCGGGACTATGTGAAACGCGGGGAGAGCTTTGCCTTTGAGACTACTCTGAGTGGTCGGGGTTACGTCCACTCCATCCCTTATTGGCAGGAACAGGGTTACCGGGTAGAGCTTTTCTTTCTGCGGTTGCGGACTCCGGAGATGGCTATTCAGCGAGTGAAACAAAGGGTTCTTGAGGGTGGGCACGATGTACCCGAACCCGCCATCCGTCGACGGTTTGAGGCAGGATGGCGTAACTTTCAGACCGTCTATCGTGATCTGGTCGACGACTGGAGGATTTACGACAACTCGACGGAGGCTCCCGTGTTGATATGGAGGGGAAATATCGATGAATAACGATAATCAGGAAAAGCGAGGGCAGGCTGTGCGGCCTGGCGATCAAGATTTTGTTGGCGCCGAGGCCGCCATGCGCCGGGCATCTTTCATTGCAAGGCGTCGAGCTATCGAAACGTCCGGGTCGTATGCAGTTTACAGGGATGGGAAGATCGTACACGTCACGGAAATCCCCGGACTGTATGATGATGAGCCGGTAGGGAACTGACTGGACGTCGGGGCTTGTGCTACCCAGAGAATAAGACGAAATCACGCAAGGAGGACACTGTGCCAACAGTAGTGGTCTGCGGGGAAAACCCGAACGATGCGAACGGGCCGGCAATCCGGTTGTTGGAGGGCCGGGGGTTCGATGTGCGAGTGGTGGATGACGTGTTGTTCGGGCAGGGCAATCGGAGCAACGAGGAGGAGATCGAGTGCCTCAAGGGGGCGAACGCCACGGTGGCATGGGGAGAGCGATACCCTGCACCCGTGATAGAGGCGCTGCCCGATCTGAGGGTCATCGCGCGTATGGGCGTGGGCTTCGATAAAGTCGATCTCAAAACGGCGAGTGAGCGGGGCGTCGTCGTCACGGTCACTCCGAACGCGAACCACGAAGCGGTCGCGGAGCACGCGCTTGCTTTCATCATGAGCCTTGCCAAGCTGATCGTTATTGGAAACAAGCGGATGCAACGGGGAGAGTGGCCCTCAGGGCCGGGCAAACCCCTTCGAGGAACCACGCTGGGAATCGTGGGGCTGGGGCGGATTGGTCGAAGCCTGGCAGTGCGGGCCGTCGCCATGAGGATGCGGGTCATCGCGACGGAGCTGTATCCCGACCGCGACTTCGTTGCCGAGCACGGCATCGAACTGGTCGCCCTCGACACGCTGTTGGGGAGTTCGGACTACGTGAGTCTGCACTGCCCGCTCAATGACGAGACTCGCGGCTTCATCAACAAGACGACGTTGGAGTCGATGAACCCGAACGGGGTGCTCATCAACACGGCGCGAGGCGGGCTGGTGGTGGAGAGCGACCTGCTGGACGCGCTCAAGTCGGGACAGATCGCAGGGGCGGGGCTGGACGTGTTTGAGGAGGAGCCGACCGACCCGAACAACCCCCTCTACGAGTTGGACAATGTCATCGTTTCGGCGCACGTGGCGGGGAACGACGAGCTTTCCCTGGTGGAAATGGGCCTTGAGGCCGCACAGAACATCGTCGACCTTTACGACGGAAAGTGGCCGGGCGGATCGGTCGTCAACAGGGAGCTTGAGGGGAACTGGCGCTGGTGACGGCGTGGATCCCCGTCTCGTCGGCGTAGACGGGTATGGGGTCTGATATGCGCTCCCCCAGTTCGTCCTTTGCGGTGGCGAGCAAGTACCAGTCTTCCTTGAGCTTGACCAACTGGGCGGCGTAGAAGACCTCGCCTGGATCGTGCTCGACGATCTGGCCGGTGCCGTGGATACGGAACGGCCCAAAGGGGCTGTCGGAAACCATTGAGAAGTTCGAGCGTTCCGGCAGGCGGTCTCCGAATTGCGCGGCGTGCTCGGGCGTTAGGAACCGTCCGAGGGTGCAGAAGACGAGGTACCACAGGCCGTTGATGTTGTAGAGCTGAGGCACCTCCATTTCGTCGGACATGCGATCGTGTTCCAGGGGCGGAAGAATCTCCCAACCGCGCATATCCTGACTGCGGGCCATCGCGACGGTTCCACGCTCGCCGGTGGGGCCTTTGTCCCTGCGAGCGCATACAAGCTGGTAGACGGCGTCGCCCCGGTCGAACAGATATGGATCGCGCCAGTGGTGCATCTTGCGCTGGCCTGTGCCCATGAGTTCGTAGTGGGGAGCGACAGCCTCGGTCACCGGGTTTTCAGGCAGCTTCTTCCAGGTGATCAGGTCGTCGGAAACGGCCATTCCGGCGCGTTGGACGCGGTACTGCTCTTCGAGGGTGCTGTCGTTCAGGCTCGTCGCGGAGTAGGCCATCCAGTAACGGCCGTCGCGCTCGATGACGCTTCCTGTGCAGATACGGAGGTCGTCCCAAGAACAGGGAGGGCCGAGCTTGAGAGCCGTCGGCAGACGTTCCCATGTCACGAGGTCGCGGCTGATCGCGTGGCCGACGAAGGACGGGCCACCTTCCAGTGGCTCGGCGAGGTGGAACATGTGGACGGTGTCGCTGTCGTCGTCCACGAAGTACCAGGCGTCGTGCATCATGTGGTCTTCGTAGGTGTACATGGCGGGTTCTGGGTTCTGGGTGCTGGGAAGCCTGCAGTGTACATTGTGCCACTTTGCGGCTAATGTCTCATCATGTTTGACAGCGTTGGCGCGGTTGACTATGATGCAATCGTGCTTTGGGGGAAGCCTCCGAGTCCGCGCAAAGGCCGAGCCTACCCCCTTCCACGATGGGACGACGAACACTCTTTTCTGCCCGATCACGCGGACGCCGGGCAAACGGAAAGGAGTGCTTATGCCACCTCAATCTCTGCCCGCGCGCCCGAGTCTTGAGCAGCTCAAGAATCAGGCCAAAGACCTCCTGAAAGCGTATCGAGCCGGACAGCCGTCTGCCGTCGCGCGCTTTAGGGAGTCGATGCCCCGCCTCTTCGGGGCCGTGAACGACCATCCGGACCCACCGTCGGTCTCTCTCCGTGACGCCCAGTACGTGGTCGCCGCGGAGTACGGGTTTCCAAGCTGGTCGCACATGCACTCACACATCCAAGAAAGGGAAAATATTCTCATGTTTGAAATGACCATCGAAGGCGTAAGGGTAAATCCCAAGAACCAACAGCGAGTGGTCGTGCTCAAGGGGAAGGAGGTAAACAAGTACCTGCCGATCTGGATAGGGCCGTCCGAAGGCGACTCGATTGCCATGAAGCTCCTGGGCAAGGAGACTGTTCGTCCGCTGACTCACGACCTGATGGACTCGATGATCGGCGATTTGGGCGGGACCGTAAAGCGCGTCATCGTGAGCGAATTGAAGGCGGAAACGTTCTTCGGCAAGATCGTGCTTCAAAGAAACGGCACGACCATCGAGCGCGACTCGAGGCCGAGCGATGCGATAGCTCTGGCCGTCCGCACGGGGGCGCCCATCTATGCTGAGGATGCCGTGCTCGACCGGGCCGGAGTGGAGTTCGACCCGGAAAGCGGCGAGGCCATTTCTACGAACTCCCAGTGGGATTTGCGCTCTTTCAGCGAGATCAAGGAGTCTGATTACGCATTCTCGGAAGAGGCGAAGAGGCTATTTGGGGAAGCCGGCAAGCGCGTGTTCCGCCTCGGACATGAGGAGGTTACGCCGGAGCACATTTTGTCTGCGCTTCTCGAAGAGGTCGAAGGGGCCGGAGCGAGGGTGCTGGCAGAACTCGGTCTGGATCTTGACGGAGCGAGAGCAAAACTCGAAGAACACGCCGAGCGTGGGAATCGGGAACCGGTGAGGGAGCTGCTTGATTTCAGCGAGGCGAGCCAGCGCGTGCTCCATCTGGCAAGGACGGAGGCCTACATGATCTTCCACGGGCAAGCCGGGTCCGAGCACCTTCTGTTGGGCCTAATATTGGCCGACGAAGGGCTCGCCGCTCAGATCCTAAAGGAGAGTGGAATCAAGATCGAGGCGGCGCGGGCGGCCGTGCGCAAGATGATCGACAGCGCGGAGTAGGGGCGTGAGCACCCCCTCTCTGTATCTCTCCCCCGTTTGACGGGGGAGAGATTGTTGAACCCTGTTTAGTCTCTCAGAGGGTGTTTACGAAGGTTCAGTCCAGCAATATCATACGTTCGCGCTGAGCCTGTCGAAGGGCGGTTCATGGTTCGACAAACTCACCATGAACGGTTTTGCAAACTTCGGAAACACCCTCTCAGACGTGCTGGTCAACAAGGATCGGATTGCCGTCCGGGTCCACGGCCACGAAGCTAGCGGGGCCGATGGTACTCTCGTCCGCTTCCGTATGCAAGACGACGCCTTTGGCCTTTAGCTGCCGCTGCAGCTCACGCACGTCGGTTAAGGAATCGAGAGGCTGAGCGTGTTTGTCCCAACCGGGATTGAAGGTCAGGATGTTCTGCTCGAACATTCCCTGGAAGAGGCCTATCGTGTGGTCGCCGTTTCTGAGGATTTGCCAGTTCTGCGAAGCGTCTCCGCCCACAACCTCAAACCCGAAATTTTCGTAGAAGCCCCTCGAAGCTCCCAAGTCCTTAACTGCCAAGCTTACCGAAAACGCACCGAGTTCCATTCCTTGATACTCCTTGAAGAATTGAAGTCTCCAGCTTGAGTTTTACCTGTATCCCCTCAGGGCGTGTGGTCACCCTGCATCACGAGAGGCGGATGATCAGCGGGACGACGATCGCCGTGAGCCCCAGTGTCGCGATTACTCCACCGAAGAGAAGGTAGCGTACGCCGTAGTTCGACATGAGGGACGGGTCGTAGTACCTGTCGACATCGTTGTCGCGGTACATGGCGACGAGGCCGCCGAGAAGCGTGCGGCGGTTGCGCCTCCCAAGGACCAGCGCCGCCACTGCGACGATGTTGAGCACTATCGTCATTATGATGAACACGGCTAGCATGACGTCGTATGTGGCGGTCGATATGGGATCGTGAGTGGCGGCGGACTCCTCCGCTATTGCCGCCGTGGATATGCCGGAGTTGACGGCAAGGACGATGAGATTGAAGACGATGGCAGTAAGCACGAAGATGGTGTCCGTGCGACTGCTCTCGCCAAGCTCGCGGACGATATGGTCGTGGACCTGACCGAGCATCTTTTTCCCCTTTCGTTGGTGGTTATGGACAGGCTCGATCCCGTTGAATTGTCCTTCGACAGGCTCTGGACGATCAAGCAATGGACCTCAATGGCACGTTAGCGTCGCGCTCCGAGTGGCTAGTATCGTTCCTATTTGGATATTACAGTCGAATTGAGAGGCGCGTATCCCCTCTCCCGTCGTGGGAGAGGGCTAGGGTGAGGGTG
>JAPPDQ010000105.1:1554-7896 GCA_028875495.1 Chloroflexota bacterium | reverse complement strand
TCAAGGTCTGCGTGGACGACCCCGAGAACGTCCGCGCGATCTCCCGCGTGGCGGAGGCCACCGACTCCAACATCGGCATCCTCGTCGAGGTGGACACCTCGATGGGTCGCGCCGGCGTACGTAATCCACAGCAGGGTGTCGACATCGCCAAGCTGACGAACGATCTGCCGAACGTCCGCTTCATGGGCGTTATGAGCCACCAGCACGTCGAAGGCTCGCCGACCGTCGAGGAGTACACGGAGTCCGGCACGCGGCACATCGGCATGTGTCTGGCCGTCAAGGACGCCATCGAGGCCGAGGGTATCGAGGTCGAGATGGTATCCAGCGGCGAGACGTTTTCGTACAAGCTCGCGACGGAGATTCCCGGCGTCACCGAGGTCGAGGGCGGCACCTACGCCCTCATGGACACCATGCTCGAGTTCATGTCCGAGTTCAAGTTCGCCGCGAGGCTCGTCACCACCGTCGTCAGCACTCCCCGCCCGGGCATGGCCGTCACCGACATCGGCGTCCGCCACCTCTGCATGATTAACGGCATGTTCGGCCCCTCCGTCGAGGGGATGCCCGGAGTCGACGTGGCCAACGTAACCGACGAGCACCTTGTCCTGCAAAGCGACGGCCAGACAAAGCTGGGCGTCGGCGACACGGTCACCCTCATACCCGGCTACTCCGACGGGCTCGTCAACCGCTGGGACCGCTTCATAGCCGTCCGAAACGGCGTTGTCGAAGGCACCTGGGACTTCCCCGGCCGCGGGTGCTTTCACTAGGACTTTTCATGAAAACAGCTATGGGATGTACGTTCGCCCTGAGCCTGTCGAAGGGCAATGTTGCACCGTCCACGGTGGCCCATGTACATTTTCATTCCCGCGCCCTCACTCCGTCATTCCCGCGCATGCGGGAATCCATCATCCCCCTCCGCGATCTCCGCGCCCTCTGCGGTGAATCCCCATGCCCCATGAAGACATGACGCACCAAACAGCCGAAGCCGAAGATTGGCTCCGGCTGCTTGCACACGAGAGAGGCATAAGCAGACGCCGCTTCCTCCAGCTTCTCTCAGTCGGAGGCGCTGCCGCCGTGCTCGCGGCCTGTTTCGGCAACAGGCTTCCCGGTACGAGCGATCCCACCCCTGCCCCAACCGTCATAGGCCAGACGGAACCGCCGCGTTGGTACAAGGACCCTACCCCCTTCATCCAACGATCCGGCAGTCTGGAGGCCCGGCTCGAAAACCTGCAGGAGGTGATGACTCCCAACAAGCTCTTCTTTGTGCGCAACAACTCCACGAGCATGGACGTGGACGCGACCACCTGGCGGCTCTCGGTCGAGGGCGACGCCGTATCGAGCCCGATGGAGCTGTCCTACACCGACATCCAAAACATGCCCAGCACCACCCTCATCTCCTACTTGGAATGCGCGGGCAACCACCGCGCCATGTTCGACATCGTGAAAGGGCAGAAGGCCGATGGCACGCAGTGGGAGCGGGGAGCCGTCGGCAACGGCGAGTGGATAGGCGTCTCCTTGCGTGACGTACTCACTCGCGCTGGGATTACCGAGGACGCGGCAAGCGTACTTCTCATCGGTCTGGACGAAAATTCCCCCGAAGTCGGCTTCCGGCGGGCGATGTCGGTTGAGAAGGCGATGCACCCCGACACCCTGCTGGCCTACGCCATGAACGGCGAAAAGCTGCCCAGGGATCATGGCTACCCGCTCCGCGCCGTGGTTCCCGGATGGGTCGGCAGCTCGTGGATCAAATGGCTCGGCCGGATCGTCGTCTCGTCACAGCCGTTCTGGACGCGCAACAACACCACCTCCTACGTCCTCATCGGCGAAGACTACCCACCGGAGGGAGAGGCCGACGGCGTGGTCGTCACGGCCCAGACGGTCAAGAGCGCCCTCGCTCTCCCCTGGCCCGCCGAGCTTCCGGCTGGCGGGCAACGCATTCACGGCTACGCACACTCTCCCTCCTCAATATCCAAAGTGGAGTGGAGCGCCGATTCGGGAACGACCTGGCACGAAGCTCAGCTACACGGCCCGCAGGTGCAGTATTCATGGGTACGGTTCGAGTTCACGTGGTCGCCCGGTCCCGGAGAGTACACCCTCATGACCCGCGCCACGGACACCGCCGGCAACACCCAGCCGGACAAGATACCGTTCAACAAGAAAGGCTACCTGTTCAACCAGCCCCTGCCGCACCCGGTGAAGGTGATCTAGTGCCCTGTGGCAGAGATTCATCGAACAAGCCAGCGCGCGATTTATCCCCTCTCCCTTGACGGGAGAGGGCTAGGGTGAGGGTGATGACTGCGAGCATGGCCATCTACTTCGTGCAACGGGCGGAGTTCAGAGTCAGGACACTAGCAGGTTCATGACCTATGATGGAATGGAGGGCCGAGTTCAACCGACAATGAACAAACAAGAACGCCTCGACATCAACCGCGCCGCTTGGGATGCCTACCAGGCCGACTACATGCGGTTCAACCTCATGGAGCGCCCGGACTTCTTCGAGCGGCTCGAAAGTGGCGACGTGATGCTGGACGATGAGGAGGTCGAGTTGGCGGGCGACGTTGCCGGTCTTGACCTGCTGGACACGAGTTGCGCCTCCGACGCTAAGCAGGCCTTTTCGTGGGCGAACCTCGGCGCGAGGGTCACCGCCTGCGACATCGCGCCAACGGCAATCGAGATCGCGAGAGAGAATGCCCGGCACCTTGGGCTAGACGTCAAGTTTCATGTCGCCGATGCCCAGACGCTCGACCCCATCTCCGACGAGTCACAGGACCTGGTGTACGCCACGCACCTCGGCTGGCTCGAGGACATCGAGCTGGCAGTCCGCACATGGGCTCGCGTCCTTCGGCCCGGAGGACGGCTCCTCATCGACATGGACCATCCCGTCACCAACATTCTGGAAAAGTCCAACGAGGGGCTAAGGGTCGAGTGGCCCTACTTCGACAGGTCGCCGGAGACCTACGAGTTCACCGGCACGCCCCTTGCCAAGAAACATGGCGGGTGGGACAGGTCGATGCCCATCCTATGGTTCCATCACACCCTGGCGGACGTCTTCAACACATTGGTGAAGACAGGTCTTGGGATCGAGCGCGTTGTAGAGCGGCCCTATTTCCCACACGCCGAATTCGAGTCCTCGGAGCTGCCGGACGCGATCTCCATACTTGCGCGAAAACCCGTTCCTACCGGACCGACTATCTAGTGTCCTGTGCCAGAGATTCATCGAACAAATCAGCGCGCGATTTATCCCCTCTCCCGTCGTGGGAGAGGGCTAGAGCCTGCCCCGTACTTGATACGGGGGTGAGGGTGACGCCCCGGAACAAACCGATCTGCTTTATACAACGAACTTCAGAAACAGGACTCTAGCCCGACGACGGACGTTCCCTCGGCGACCGTTTCTTCCGCTTTCGGTAACGGATCGTCAGGATCCGCGTGCACTCCCACGCGAACAGCACAGCGATGATGTATGGCAACGCCGACTGGACGCTGGCGTTCACGCTGTTGGTGACCCAGGCTATCCCGACCGCCACGATGAGCACGAGGAGGATGCGGAAGATTCGGGTCGCCGTTTGGAAGCTCGTAGACATGTGGATGCCCCTAGTGCCGTCCCCTTTTGAACGTGACAGTTGAATTGAGCGGCGCGTATCCCCTCTCCCGTCGTGGGAGAGGGCTAGGGTGAGGGTTTTTCGAGTAAGCTGCCAATATCATATGGGACCGGTGCTATTCAAGCGACCATCGTGTTGCTATGAAGCACGTCTTCTCGCCGATCACGTCGATCTGATAGTAGATGCTCAGCAGTTCACCCGGCGCAAGCTCCACGGTGGAGGGGTAGCCGAGGTCGCCATTCGGCGCGTCGTCCCGCAGGATGACCTCGTTGTCGATGTCCCACGTCCGGCCGCCGTCGTAGCTCAAGCATGCCCGCTGGCCGAACGGGGAGCGCCGAATACCGTAGGTAGCCAGAATCGAGCCGTCGTGGAGCTTGATGAGGTGCGGCGGGTACCCCCACATCGGCGTGGGATGGGCCACCGTCCACGTCCTGCCCCCGTCGTCGCTCTCCGACTGCTGCATGAACGCCGCGTCGTGCCGGTTCCGGGGAATGTGACGCCACAGGGACACGATCCGCCCGTCGTCCGTCTCGATGGCGTGCGGCTCGGCGTACGGCATCTGCTCCTTGTGCTCGTCCGGCACAGGGATGCTCCCGATGGTCTGCCACGACTGTCCATCGTCCGTGGAGCGAACGGAGACAAGTTCTCCATTCCCCGGCTTGCCGGTGCCCACGTACAACAGACTGCCGTCGTGGAGTTCAGTGGGCCCGTGCGGTGAAGACGCGATGCTTGGTACCGCCGGTTCCCACGTCATCCCTCCATCCGTGCTGCGGCGCGTCCAGCTGCCGTCCCATCGGTCTATCGTCTCCTGACCGATCTTCTTGTAGTGGCGCTCCCAAGCGGAGATCGTCTGGTCGTCTGTGCGCCCTCGATAGCGTTCGAGGTCCTGCCAACCAGCCCCCGTGAACCAACTCATGATGACGACGCCCGAACTCGTCACGAGCAGGCCGGTGTCACGGTCGTCGAGCGGCGTGTTGTTGATGATCTCCGGCTCCGACCACGTCTCGCCGTCGTCGGAACTCCGAATGATCTCGTTGACGCCGTACGGGCACCAGTGTGACTCGCGCCTGCCCGAAAACACCGCCAGCAGCTCTCCGTCGTCCTTCCGCGCGATGGTCCCCCAGCCGAGATAGTCGTCCGGCTCCTTGCATATGGGCTTACTCCAGTGGATGGTCGCTGTCACGGTCAGTGTTCTCTCCTTTGTTTTCGTGGTCGCTAGGTTACAACAATCATGGTATCTTGGCGACCTCGGCAATGACGCCGCGCTACCGCTCGGTCTCGACCGTCAGCGTCGTCCCGTCCGTCACGAACCGGATGCTGCCGTGATCCCGCGTCGTCATCACCCGCGCTTCCGGCGCGTACCGCCCCAGGACTTCGAGAGTCTCCGCATGGGGGTGCCCAAACCGGTTGTCGGCGCCGACCGATATCACCGCGACCGACGGGCCAACCTGTTCGACGAACTCCGGTGAGGATGACGTGCGGCTCCCATGGTGAGGAACCTTGAGCACCGTGCTGCGTACGTCGATGCCTTGTGACAATATCTTCCGCTCGGCCTTTACAAAAATATCCCCGGTAAGGAGGAAACTCACGTCGCCGTAGACGACCTTCAGGACAATCGAGGCGTTGTTTAGGTCGGAATCGGTGCCGGACATCAGCGTCTCCGGAGGATGCAGCACCTCGATGGTCACGCCGTCGCCGAGGTCGATCAGTTGGCCCGCTTGGATCTGCGTTACCGCCGCATCCTCGTTCTCGACGGCATGTCTCCAGCTCAGGTAGTCCGGCGTGATGTTCCCTGCCTCCCGCTCAACAATGTGCCCAACTTCGTACCGCCGCAGGACTTCGAGAAGGCCGGTAATGTGGTCGGCGTGACCATGAGTCAGCACCACCACGTCCAGCGACCGGTCCCAGAACGGCAACCCACTCCCCAGCAGCCGCGTCGCGTCCTGAGCTTCGGGTCCACCATCCACCAGCACCTGACGCCCGCTAGGCGAGATGATGAGTGCCGAGTCCCCGTTGCCCACGTCCGCGAACACGACCTGCAGCCGTCCGTCCTCATTGGTCAGCGCCGCCGTCCAGATCAGTACGGCACCTAGCGACAACGGTATCGCTAGCCACTTCGTAGCAGCCGAGAAGCCTAAGCGTGAGCCTTCATTCAGCCGGATACGGCCCGTCATGTTTTTGACGATTCCACTCCGATACGCAGTGAACCACACCGCCCCCGCGCCATAGTAGCCCAGCACCAGCGCAGGAGCGATGCGGCCAGTCTCGAACGATGCCACTGGGAGCTTTGCGGCGAGATGGACGACCTGCACGATGTAGGCCGTAGCACCCCACGCAAGCCAGCCGAACGCCGCTCCAAACGGCTGAAACACGAGACCCAGTACGGCAGCGAGGCCGTGAAAGACCAGCGCGAAGGGGAGCATAGGCAGGGTGACAAGCGTCGTGGGGAGACCAACCAGCGACACCTGCTGGAAGTAGAACGCGGTCAACGGCATCGTCGCGAGGATGGCAGCGGCGCTCGTGCCGACGGCACCTGCCAAAGCACGTATGGGCAGGTGCCTATCCGCGCCCTCCGCATCCAACACCCCCAACAGGCCCTGCAGTTTCCGACTGATCGGATCGGATAGCGTCGCTATGCCGGCCATCGCCGCGAAGCTCAGTTGGAACGAGACGCTCCACAGGATGTTCGGGCTGAGGGCCACCATCACCGCCGCGGCAAGACCGAGCGCGGGCAGTATGCTCTTGG
>JAPPDQ010000105.1:0-1544 GCA_028875495.1 Chloroflexota bacterium | reverse complement strand
CTTGGGACGTCCCAAAGCCAGTGCCGCGAGATACACCGTGCCCATGATCGACGCCCTCACCACCGACGGTGACAGGCCCGCCAACACCGCGTAGAGCCACACGGCCACCAACGGAACGATGAGATACAGGCTTCGCCGCCGTCCGAATACTCGCGCGCTAATGGGAAGCACAAGCGCCATCAGGATGCCGACGTGCAGGCCGGATATCGCAAGCAGGTGCGACGTTCCGGTCGCTCGGAAGTCGTCCAACACTGCATCGGGAATGGTGTCCCGCATTCCTAGCAGCAGCGCCTGGCCGAGCGATGCCGCCGGCTCGGGCGTCGACCTGCCCAGAGACGAGTGCAGACTTCGCCTGACATCGAACAGCGCCGAGCGAAGCCGTCCGCCCTGGCCCTCATCCAATACCGTGACGTCGGGGAAGGACATCACCGAGCCGATCCCCTGCCTCGCCAGGTACGCCGGATAGTCGAACTCGTCCAGCTTGGGCGGAGCGGTCAATGGCCCTTCCAGCCGAAGACGGTCACCGTATCTAATCTGCGGCGGGTCGTGTCTCCCGGTAGCCTGAGCACTCGACCTCGCCGTCACGAGCGCCGTGCCTTCGACCTCGGTCCACCCGCCATCCGATAGGACCCGCTCGACACGCACGGGGAACCGCGTCGCCGACCCGGCCGGCCCGGCATCGTCCAGCGCCAGGCCCTCCACTTGAATGGCGCTTTCGGTGTGATACCGCGCCAACTCGGCCGTCGAATCGGTCATCACCGCCGTTCGGAAACAACCGGCGAGGACGAACAGGGCGAGGACGGCGAAGAATGATGACCGCCCGACCCGCCTGAGGAGCAGCACGCCGAGCAGTGCGCCAGATGTCAAGAAGAGCAGCGTGGAGACGGGCGGGGCCAGCCGGTCACCCAGGAAAACTCCGAGCAGGAACGCCGATGCGACCGCCAGGAGCGTCATGTCTTTGAGCGTGTGCCGAGAACTACCCCATCGCCGCCACGCAGATCATGGACGCCGCTCCGACCAGACCCACCGCCAGCAGGGCAAAGCCTACCTTGCGCGTGTGGCGCCATTGGCCGGGGCGCACCTTCTTCGACCCCAGCCAGACGCCCACGAATATGGCCGCCACCAGCAGCATCCACAGCCACTCGTCGATGCCGCTGTTGCGCCGCTGGTTCCAGACCTGAAAGATCAGCAGCAGCGCGGCGATGAAGATTATGTAGAACCGGAAATTGCTCACGGCGTAATAGGGATGCCCTCGATTGCCGGTTCGCCCGGCGACTGCACGGGATTCTATCATTCGCCCTGCCCTGCCGTCCGAGCGTCATCGCACTTCTACGAGGTCGCGAAGGCCCTCCAGGGTAGCCGCCCCGATCCCCGGCACGGCCACGATGTCATCGACTCGCTTGAACGGCCCGTGCTCATCCCTGTGGTGGATGATCGCCTGCGCTCGCGTCTCACCGATACCCGGCAACGTCTCCAGCAGCTTGGCGTCGGCGGTGTTGATGTCCACCTTGCCGCTTGTCGGCTCAAAGGAAACGGCATTCGAC
>JAPPDQ010000146.1 GCA_028875495.1 Chloroflexota bacterium | reverse complement strand
GTCGATACGGCGTAGACGGTTGAGGACATGGTAGATTACGGTATTGCGGTGAACGTCCACAGGCGCATCCGCGACGGTCAAGAGAGAGTGTACTCGTCCGCCGAAGTGAGGAAAGAGCTTGGCCTGGACGATTGAGTACTCGCGCGCGGCGAGTAGGCAACTGCGAAAACTCGACAGGCATACCGTGCAGCGTGTTCTCGACTATATGAACGAGCGTGTAGCCGTACTAGACGACCCGCGAAGCAGGGGCAAAGCCATGAGTGGGCACTATAGTGGATACTGGCGCTATCGCGTAGGTGACCACCGGGTGATCTGTGATATTCAAAACAATGCGCTATGTATCCTAGTACTCAGAGTGGGAAGGCGTGACAAGGTGTACCGTTAACGAAGGACGCTAGACTCCGCTCCTCCGATTTGCTTTAATTCGGTAAACTTTCGTCGAAGTATGACCAGTGTGCCCTACCCTCTCCAACTTTGCTTTACTCCGTTTTGTTGTGGTGGCGGGGCTTTGCTTGGTCGCGGCTTCGGCGGCTTGTGAGGAAAAGCCTGATATGCAATGGGACTCTCCACCTGCGATGGAAATCGATTCCGGGAAGCAGTACACCGCGACCATTGAGCTTGAGAAGGACAACGGCAAGGTCGAGGTCGAGCTCTTCGCGGACAAGGCCCCGACGATTGTGAATAACTTTGTGTTCTTGGCCCGGCAGGGCTACTACGACGGCGTCACGTTCCACCGGGTGATCGAGGGGTTCATGGCGCAGACAGGCGACCCAACCGGCACGGGTCGCGGCGGTCCCGGATACCGCATCGACAACGAATTTCACCCGGAAGCCCGGCACGACGGCCCGGGCGTGCTCTCCATGGCGAACGCTGGCATCCAGGGCGGTCGCGGAACGAACGGAAGCCAGTTCTTCATCACGTTCGTGGCGACGCCTTTCCTGGACGGTCTGAATCCTGACGACTCTGCGAAGGACTGCTCCCGCGAGTCGTGCCACCCGGTATTTGGACGGGTTGTCGGGGGTATGGACCACGTCTTCGCAATAAGCCCGCGCGACCCCGGTTCAGCGCGGGAGCCGGGTGACCGCATTCGGACGATATCCATCGTCGAGCAGTAAGGGGATATCCGAAGTGTCCCCATAGCCGTTCGTGGTGAGCTTGTCGAACCATGAACACGGTGTTCACCCTTCGACAGGCTCAGGGTGAACGGAATTTCCCTTGATGCATCTTAAACGACTATGGGGGTGGTGGCCTGTTTGCTCTTGCGCGAACTGAGGACCGCCGATGACGCCGTGTGCAGTACAATCACGCCATGAGCTACGTCGCCGACCTGCACGTCCACTCTCGGTACGCCTACGCCACGAGTCGTGACCTTGATTTCGACAGCCTCGCCAGGCATGCGAAGATCAAGGGAATAGACCTCCTCGCGAGCGCAGACTTCACGCATCCCGAATGGTTCGAGGAGTCCCGTCTAAAGCTCAGCGACGCCGGCACGGGCCTGTTCGAGTACGGCGGGGTATCGTTCATCCTGGGAACGGAAGTGGAGTGCCACGGAAGGCAGGGCGGGCGTGGCCGTCGCGTTCACATGCTGGTCTTTGCCCCGGATTTCGCAGCGGTGGAGCGCATCAATGCCGCGCTCAGCCGATACGGCAGGCTCGATGGAGACGGCCGACCTGCTCTCGGCTTGCTCCCGCGCGATCTGCTTACCCTCATTAAGAGTATCGACGAGAGGTGCTTTCTGATACCGGCGCATCTGTGGACGCCGTGGTTCGGGCTGTACGGGTCGAAGTCGGGGTATGATTCACTGGAGGAGTGCTTCGGCAGTTTGGCCGGTGAGATTCCGGCTATCGAGACGGGGCTGTCGAGCGACCCCGCGATGAACTGGAGAGTACCATCGCTCGATAACGTGGCCATCATGTCGTTTTCGGATGCTCACTCCGCTCCGAATTTGGGGCGGGAACTGACCGTAATGAATGGGGAGATGACGTACGACGGCCTCGTTCAGGCGATGCGGCAACAGGATATTTCGTATACGGTCGAGTTCTACCCGGAGGAGGGTAAGTACCACCACTCGGGGCACCGCGCCTGTCACGTCAAGATGAGCACCGAGGAGGTGCGGGAACGGGGAGAGGTCTGCCGGTCGTGCGGACGGCCGATCACGGTGGGAGTGTCGTACCGAGTCGAGGAACTGGGCGGCAGGCATGTGGATACGAGGGTTGGAGACGATGGACTGATGCGAGGGGACACGGGGCGCCCGCCCTTCAAGTCGCTGGTGCCCCTGCGGGAGGTGCTTTCGGAGAGCCTCGGCGTCGGGCCGAGAACGAAGACTGTGGCCAAAGTGTACGAGCGGCTGATCGAGCGATTCGGTACGGAATTATCGGTACTCATGGATGCGCCAACTACGGAAATCGACTTCGCTTCGGACGAGCGAACGGCGGAGGGAATCAAGCGCGTGCGGCGTGGAGATATTCTTATAGAGCCGGGATACGACGGCGTGTACGGTACCGTTCGTGTGTTGGGCAGCGAAACGTGAGAGGATGGGAGGAAATGCTCTCCAGACGTACCACGCCGCACGCGAATCTTCCGGCGTGGCATAATAGCTGCTCCTGGGGGTGAGATCATGCGTCAACAGTCCATTGCCCTACGATATGTGACGAGAGAGGATGTCGCTCGTCTGAAGAGTTGGCTCGAAGACGACGAGGTGGCGGAGAGTTGGTTCGGGCGGTACTCCTATGGTGATCCGGCCCACTTGGGCTACAACCCGGTCGAGGTGCTGGAGGCTGGGGAGGACGAATGGGCCTCCACGTTCGGGGACCCTGCTCACAGCATCCTGTCGATCTACTCCGATGATGAACACATCGGCGAGTTCCACGTGGCCATCGAGGAAGCATGGGGAGACGGGCAGATATCGATCCTGATCGGGCGGAAGGACTTGTGGCACAAGGGGTATGGAACAGCGACCATGAGGGCGGGCCTTGATCTGTGCTTTGGACAACTGGGGCTGTACCGCGTCTGGGTTGATGTGCCCGAGTACAATACGTGGGCCAGAAGGATGTTCGATCGACTGGGCTTCAAGCACGAGGGGACGCTGCGAAAGAGCCGTCCCCACGAAGGCGCACGGTTCGACTCGGTGGTGATGGGGATGCTCTCAACCGAGTACGGCGCCGAGGAGCGGCAGGATTCGGACGAGGTGTGAGGCGGGAGGACGCTTCACTTGTGAAGCCTTGTGATCTGAACAACGAGCAACGAGAGTTGGCCTGTACCGAGGGCGGGCAGCCACAAGCGCTGCCCCTACGACAGACCGCAAGGAGGTCGTTTCTGACTTGCACGCTAATCTGTCGACGGGGAAAGAGGTAGCGTGGCAAGGCGGTCGAGGAGGGCTTGGCGCTTGGCGAAGTAGTCGGCCTCCCGAATCTTGCCCTCGTCTAACGCTCGTTCGAGGTCGGCAATCTGCTCGACAATAGTCGCGCGGTCACCACTCTCTTGTGAACCGCCCGAACCGGAAGCCAAGCCGCCAAATATCCCACCTCGCCGGGCTACGGCAATAGCGATGAGGGAGACCATCAGGAGGCCGAGCAGCGCCGGGGCAGCAAGCTCGTACGGGACGTCGGACGCTGTCGCTTGCGTCCTGTCCCAGAGGGTCGCCTGAGGCAGGGAGGAAATCTCCAGTTTTGCGCGGGACTGTCGGGCGATGTCGGATACCTCGATGAGCTGATAGTGCTTGTCGCCGATCTTCACGTCGCCGGGGTCTCCGAAGTCAGCGCTCGAAAGGTCGCCGATCTCGTAGGGAACGAGGATGCGGGCATTTTCCGCGCCGTACAGGTAGGACTTATCAAGCGTGACGGACTCGCCTTCGTAGCCGAAGTGGTAGGCGAACATGACCTCGTGCTCGCCCGGCGGGATGTTGGCGGGGACGGCGAACCCGCGATCAACCTGAATGGCGTCGGCCCCGACGAGGGAGGTGTCGATCTGCAGGCCCTTTGCGCCCGGAGGGAGGCCGAAGCGGAGGAGGTTCATGGGTTCGGCTCCGGGGACGTATGTCCGGTCGCTGGAATTCACCACGTTCACGATCTCCAGCGCGTACACGTCGCGGGCGATCTTATCGACCTGCGGTATGAGCAGCGAGGAACTGGAAACGGAGAGGAGCGACTGGTCGTCGGACGTCTCGTAGATATTGACGGTGACCGGCGGAATGGACTCAGGGCGAAGGTCGATGTCGGTGCCGTATACGACGCCTTGGTAGCGAACAGTCACACCATAGAGGGCCTCGGGATCGAGGGGAATGTTCTCGAAGCGGAAGTTGCCCTTGGTGTCGGTCGTGGTGGTGGACTCCTCGTAGAAGTTCGCCGTTTGGCGGTGGAGAGTGACGGTTAGGCCGAAAGCGGGGAGGGAGTTGGCTGTGTCGTTGACTATTGTGCCGGTTACGTCACGGAATTGGAGGGTTTCCTGTGCGGCGGCGGGAAGTGTGCCCACGGCGATGAGGAACGCTACGACCATGACTGCCCACCTTGTCCAACTGCGCGTATTCCAATTCGCTGTTATTCCACCGCGTTTTCGCCGGACGGCCCTAATGGATTCCCGCCTTCGCGGGAATGACGGGAGAGGTTTTTTGTGTGCGAATGCACTTGAAGGAATGCGATGTAGTCGCAGCAAGCTATTACTACTCGTCGTTTGTCCGCTCATCGTCTTCCGGTGAGGAGCCGGTGATGCGCTCGCGCACTGCTTTGACTTCACTAGCCACGTTGGCGAGGAGCTCTTCTTCCTGCTGGTCCTCCAGTTCCATGGCCTTCATGATGTTGGCGGCTTCGAGCATGTACTGCTCTCGCAGGTCACGGTAGTCGTCTTCTGCCAGATTGCCGATGACGTACTCCAACTCGGTATTCTTGAGTCCGGCGATGGCGGCTTCCCATCGGCGGGTCAGTTCAGAGTAGGTGGAGGTCTCGTCGCGGAAGACGGATGACAGGCCTCTTCTGAATATGAAGGGGTAGAGTATGGCCGCGGCCGGTATGAGGGCCAAGAGGACAGCGATGAGAACGAGCATGAGCGGTGGCCTCTACACGCCCGCGAGTCGAACGCCCTTCGGAAGGGGAAGCGTCGCGGGAACCTGCCGACGGCGGGGCGAGAGGGCGAGGATGGTGCCCAGCACGAACAGAGGTCCGGCCATCCACATCCACCACACGAGGGGATTTACGTATACGCGGAACACGGCGGCCCCGTTCTCGCCGAACTCCGACGGGACTATATAGAAATCTTCGACGGGCGTGCTGCGGATGGCTGCGTGAGTGGCACCAACCTCGTGGCTGATGTAGAAGGTCCTTCGCGCGTCCATGCTACCGACTTCGCTGCCTTGTTGAGAAATGCCGAACCGAGCCGTCATTTCGATCCGATCCGAGAACGGCCGCGAGCCGAAATCCACGTACGTGAAGTCGTAGCCGCCGAGCGAACGGGTGTCGCCCAAGGACATATTGAAGTCGCGCTGTACGGAGTAGAACGAGGAGCCGATTGCGCCAATAGCCAGCATGGCAATTCCGAGGTGGACGATGTAGCCGCCGTACCGTGGGCGGTTCGCTCCGAGCAGCCGTGCCAAGGCGAGCGGATAGCTCTCTCCCCTGCGGTGCCGGACGCGGGAGCCTCGCAGCCACTCGTGTCCGATGGCGACGAAGGTGATGACGCAGACGGCGACGGCAAAGAGAGGCAGGGGCTCGCGCAGTCCGAGGATGACCAGACCGACGGTTGCAATGGCCGCACCGGCTAACGGGACTCTCAGGATGGTCAGGACGTTCCGCATATTCGCCCTACGCCACGGGAGCAGGGGGCCAACACCCATGAGGAAGACGAGCGCCAGGAGGATGGGGCCGTTCACCCGGTCGAAGAAGGGCTTCCCGACGGTGATGACCTCATCGGACGCCGCCTCGGAGAACACGGGGTAGATGGTGCCCCAGAGGGTGATGAAGGCGACGGCGAGGAAGAGGACGTTCTGCGTCAGGAAGGCGCTCTCGCGGGAGAGCATCGAGTCGAGGCGCTCCCTGCTCTTGAGGGTGTCGACACGCCACATGAAGGCCGCGAGCGAGGCGATGAGGGTGAACGCCATGAAGCCGAGGAAGACCCAACCCATGGTCGATTGCGCGAATGAGTGCACCGACGGGACGGGGCCTCCGCGATTTATGAACATGCCCATCTCGGCGAGGACGAAGGCGACGGAGACGAGGATTATGTTCCACATGCGGAACATCCCTCGTCGCTTCTGCACCATGATCGAATGAACGAATGCTGTCATTGCGAGCCAGGGCATGAGGGCGGAATTCTCGACGGGGTCCCAAGCCCAGTAGCCTCCCCAGCCGAGTATGGTGTACGCCCACCACGAGCCGAGGAGAAGTCCGACGGTGAGGATGAGCCACGAGACCATGCCCCATGTTCTTCCGAGATCGACCCACTCGTCGCGTCCGCCACGACCGGCCAGCAGTGCGCCGATGGCTATGCTGAAGGGGATGGCAACGGAGATGAGGCCCATCATCTGCATGGGGGGATGGATGAACATGCCGAAGTGGATGAGCAGCGGGTTTATCCCCTGCCCGTCCAGCGGGACGATAGCAAGGCGTTCGAGCGGGTTGGCGAGGAAGACGATGACGCCCAGAAAGAATGCCATGACGAGGGCCATGACGCTGGTCGCGTACGGGGCGGTATAGGGGAGCTTGCGAGATAGACCCACCATGGCTATCGCGGTGAGGAAGGAATAGACCGTGGCGATGAACAGGAGCGATCCCGCGTTTCCAGCGTAGAGGGCGACCCAGGTGTAGACCTCTGGGAGGGCGAGGCTGCTGTTCTCGGCGACGTAGCGCACAGAGAAGTCGTGGGTGACGAATGCGTAGACCAACGCCAGAGTTGATATAGCGAGCAGCAAGGGCACGGTCATCATGCCGTACCGCGCGCTCAGCACGAGGACGGGCGCATGCAATCGCGCGCCGAGGAAGGAGGCGACCGTCACGTATCCCCCGACGACGAGAGCTATGGGCAGCGCGACGAACCCGGCGTCAACCAGCAACGGCTTCTCCCGAGTCTCGCTTGTCCGTCGCCGTACGTGCAGCAGGTTCGCCGTCCGAATCGGACCTCAAGGCGGCTTCGATACGTCGGAAGTAGTCGTCGCGCTCGGCCTCGGTCAGACTTGAACCGTCATCCGGTGTGCCGTTGCTCCGAGGAGATGAGCGAACCGCGAAACGAAGGACGAAGTACAGGGCAATCGCAGCAGCAAGAATTCCCACCGGAGGGACGACCCAGGCGAGCCAGTTGAGGCCCTCGCGTGGAGGTTCGAGCAGGACGCTAGGGCCGTATCGCTCGACGAAGAACTCCCTTATCTCATCGTTCGTGCTCCCCTCTGCCAGCTTCTCATCTACGACGCCGCGCATGGCCTTAGCGCGGGGGTGCTGGGACTGGTCGATCGACTCTCCCGGGCAGACGGGGCACATGACGGTCTTGTTGATCTCCTGCGCGCGGGCCTCCAGGGCCGGGAGTTCCTCATCGGACGCGCAGGCGAGGGTGAATGACATGATCGCGGCGAGGAAGAGCGCGAACGCCGAAAGAGGGATGAGTGTGCTGGGCGCGGGTGCTGTCATCTGCCAAATCAGCGTACCACAAAGGGGGAATTCAGCGCAGAGGACGCGGTGGGAAAGAGAAAGTAGAAAGTAGCGAGAAGAAAGAAGGGCGTGGTGGGGTAGCCGACCGGGGTGGGGGTTTCGGTCGGATCGGGAGGATGGTATCTGATAGCTTGGTTGAGATGCGGCGCACGGTATGGATTCCCGCTTTCGGAGACCTTTGCGTAACCTTCTGATATGCCTTAGCGCGGCGAATTTCACCCCTATCCCCGTATCGAGTACGGGGCAGGCTCTAACCTTCCCCCATCGAGGGGGAAGGG
>JAPPDQ010000122.1:2172-7941 GCA_028875495.1 Chloroflexota bacterium | reverse complement strand
GCGTCGGCGTAGTCGTCGAAGTCCTCCCGACCCTCATAGAGCATGTCTGTCTGAACGTCTGCGGGTGACACCGTGTTCACGCGAATCCCGGCTCCAGCGAACTCGCTGGCCAGGTTGCGGGCGAGGCTGTTGATCCCGCCCTTGGTCGCAGAATAGACCGCGATCCCCGGGATACCTACGATCGACAAGACCGAGGACACGGCGACGATCGCGCCCCCACCGTGGTCGACCATGTAGGACGTCGCGTGCTTCGCGACCCAAAGGAAGCCCTTCAGGTTGATGCCAAGCTGGAGATCGACGTCCTCGTCAGAGAGGTCAGCGATGACCTGGTTGCGACGTGCTATGCCCGCACAGTGGACCACGATGTCCAACCTGCCGTGAGCCGCCACTGCGGCGTCGATCATCGCGCGGGCCGACTTGTCCACGCTCACGTCCCCTCGGACCGCTTCGGCCGTTCCGCCGATCTGGTGGATGAGACCCACCGTCTCGAGCAACGGACCCTCACGTCGGCCCGCAATGGAAACCGCCGCCCCCTCGCTTGCGAACATCACCGCAGCCGCGCGACCGATACCGGTCCCACCGCCGGTGATTAGAGCTGTCTTGCCCGCCAGCCGTTTCATGGTCCACCTCCATCGGTCACGACTGGGACGCGCCGCCGCCCGCCCCGAGTCTGAATTCACACCTTGCGCTCGCGGAGTTTTACTCTGATCAAAATCTATGGGATCCTTCAGATCCCGTGCAAACCGCAATGAGAGAGGGTGATGACAGGGTGATAAGGAGCACAGCGAGGCCCTCGGACTTCGTCAGGGACCCCAAGTTCCACTCAGCCGAGACACCACCGTTCCGGGATGAGAGCGGTTGCTACCACTTCTTCAGCTACTCGCATGTGATTGAGGTCCTGGCCAACCGCGATCAGGCGCTCTCGCGTCGCCCCCCATGGCTGGTCGGCGGTCACATGACCTACGGCTTTATGTGGACGTTCGAACCATTCTCCGTGAATGGCGAGGAGGTCCGCCACGACATCCTCCGCAAGACGGTCGAGCCGTGGTTCAGGCTCCGGTCGGTCAAGACCATGACGCCGGTCGTCCAGCAGATCACAATCGACCTCATAAACGAGGTCGTGTCCAGAGGGACCGGCCGCGTGAATGCCGCGACGGACCTTTCGTCCAGACTCTCGATGCGAGTGATTTGTGCATTGACCGGCATCGACGTTGATCAGGAGGGATGGATGCGGGAGAGACTCAATGAGTTCACCAGCGCCTCATACTCCGACCTGCCGCCCCAATTCGATCTGCAGGCGTATTTCTGGAAGCTGGTGGCCAAGCGGCTCTTGCGCCCCGGTGACGAATTGCTTGACGTCATCGTCACCGCTTGGCGGCAGGGAGAGATCACCGACGAGGAGCTGATCGGTTTCATCTTCGGCTTCATCGCCGCAGGAACGGACACTACGGGTGCCAGCTTGGCGAACGCACTGTCCTACCTAGCCGAGTTCGACTATCTGGACTACACGCGCCGCGTCCTGAACGACGATGAAGCCGTCAAGACGATCGTCGAAGAGATCATCCGGTTCGGAACGCCGTTCCCTCAAGAGACTCAGCACGTCTTGAAGGACACTCATGTGGGCGGCGTCGCCATCCCCGCAGGGAGCATGGTCACGATCTGGTTCGCGGCGGCGAACCGGGACGAGGCAGTGAATGGGGGCGAGGCGCAATCTGATCCGAACGTGTTCGATCCCGCCCGCTCACCGAATCGCCACCTCGGCTTCGGCTGGGGCGTGCATCACTGTCTGGGCGCCAATCTGGCCCGACTCGAGACGGCAACGCTGCTCAGAGAAGCGCTGACGCGCCTGCCCGGCCTGCAAATGGACCCGTCCATGCCCTTTGTTCGCAAGCCTGGCATTGTCGACATGGTGACCGATGCACACTTCACCTACGACCAGGACGAGGCTGAGAAGATCATGCGGGACGGGACGCTAGCCGCCGCTCGTTAGCAGGTCCTGTTCAGTTGGGCGTGCGCCGAGCTGGCGAGAATTCAACGATCAGGAACTTGGGAATCTCGTCGCCGACGCGGCGATACCGGTGGGGAACCTCACCGTCGAACGAAATCGAGTCACCCGGGCCGAGCACCACGTAGTCGTCTCCGACCTGCAGGCCGACGCTTCCCGAGATGACATAGACGAACTCGTCGGTTGGGTGCTCCCAGAAGTCGAGGAACATTCGGGGAGCGCCGGTGACCTCGGTCACGCGCATGGGCTCGCGTGTCGACGCTAGGACCCGGCTGACGCCGCTGTCGGTCGCGTCGTGCGAGTTGGCTACCCGTGGACCCGAACTGGCCTCCACCCGAAGAGCCTGGCTGGGAGCCTTGGCCATCATGAGCTCCGGTGCAGTGGTACCCAGCGCGGTGGCGATCTTGTGCAGCGAGATCATGCTCGGCGCGGCGAGGCCGCGCTCGATCTGGCTCAGGAACGAGTAGGAGATTCCGGCCTCAAAGGCCAGCGCCTTTAGCGTCTGGTCGCGTGCCGTGCGCCGGGCACGGATCTCTGCGCCTAGGCGGAGGTGCAACTGATCGCGTTCTTCGGTCGCGCTGGCTAGAACGGGTCTTGATCCCATCAGAATCCTTCGTGATGTCCGGGCAAAGGATACGTGGCGCGCCGATCGTCCAACGACCTGCAGAAGAGTCTGGGCCGATCAAAGCTGTTGAGGACTCGCCACGATGTTGACAGTAGCAGGCGTATTTTGATAAGACTAAAAGCGCATTTGATAGGAGCACAATCGTGAGCGACACTCTCGAGGTCCCCGTGATCGACATAGGGCCGTTCGCTGCCGGTGGTCCCGCGGCAGACGCAGTCGTCCAGCAGATTCGAGCCGCGTGCGAAGAGCACGGATTCATCGTGATCAGCGGGCACGGCGTTCCACCCGAGGTGAACCAGAACCTCGATGTTGCCGCCCGGGACTTCTTCGGTAGCCCCGCCGCGGAGAAGCTCGCCTTTGCGCCCCCGAACATCCGTGTGTTCCGCGGCTACTGGGGAGTTGGCTCGATGTCGACGGCCGGGAGTCTGGGCATCGAGACCCCACCGGACCTGCTTGAGTTCCTCTCCTTCGGACCTGAACTGTCGGGCGACCAACGCAAGCGGTATGCCGCTGCGGGAGTTGACCATGTGGACAGCTTCTTCGCCGAGAACATCTGGCCCCGGACGCCGGGGCTCAGGGATGCGGTTGAGCGATACCTGAAGGAGACCTCGGCCCTCGCCCATAGCCTGCTCCGCGTCTTCGCGACCGCGCTCGGCCTCGAGCCGGGGTGGTTCGACGACAAGTTCGATCTCCCCTGCTCGACGATGGTCATCAACCACTACCCGTCGACGGTCCTTGAACCTCCCGCCGGGCAGTTTCGCCGCGGCGAGCACACCGACTACGGCGCGTTCACGATTCTGTACTCCGACGGGGAGTCCGGCCTCGAGGTCAAGACAAGGGACGGCGTCTGGCGCGCCGTGCCCTGTGTGCGGAACGCATACGTCGTCAATATCGGCGACCTCCTAGCGGCGTGGACGAACCACCGGTGGCGTTCGAGTCTTCACCGTGTGGTGTTCCCGGAGGATCCGGGCGTGTCCCGCCTGACCTCTCCGCTCTTCTTCAACCCGAGCATCGACGCCGTCATCGCCTGCGTCCCGACGTGTGTAGGCCCTAATGGAGAGTGTCTCGATCCTGTTGCGGCCGGCGAGTGGATCGCGGCCAAGATCGCAGCGACCACGCGAGAGACCGTATGACCAAGACCCTTTCAACCCGGAGGAGACAATGAAGTATTCACCTCGAGCAACGATCTGGAGGATGTTGGCGCTGTTGCTGGCATTCGTGCTGGTAGCCGCAGCCTGTGGCGACGACGACGAGGAGGCGGCGCCCCAGGCACCAGCTGAGGAACCGGCCGAGGAACCGGCGGAGGAGCCCATGGAGGAACCGGCGGAGGAGCCCATGGAGGAACCGGCCGAGGAACCGGCGGAGGAACCCATGGAGGAGCCCGCCGAGGAACCGGCGGAGGAACCCATGGAGGAGCCCGCCGAAGACATGCCGGTCGACCTCGCGTCAGTGTGTCCGAATCCCGTCGTCATACAGACGGACTGGTTCCCCCAGGCCACACACGGCCTCTGGTACCAGCTCATCGACCACGCCAACGCGGCCGTGGACACCAACTCCGCTTCCTACAGCGGCCCCGCGGTGGCCGACCCGAACCTGACCATCGAGATCCGGGGTGGAGGACCGCTCACCGGCTTCCAGCAGGAGTACTCGCTCCTTCATGCCGACCGCGACATCCTCCTGGCGACCACGAACCTCGATGCAGTCATCTCGGCGTCGGCCGCGTTCCCGACTGTCGGCGTGTTCGTCCCCTACGACAAGCACCCACAGAACTTCATGTGGGACCCGGCGACACATGACATCTCGACCATCGAGGACATCAGGGACTCCGGTGCCACCGTCCTGGTCTCCTCGAACGCCGTGTATGCCGAGGCGCTGGGCGCGATCGGAAAGCTCGATCCCGGCCAGATCGACTACTCCTGGGACTTCTCACCGGCCCGCTTCGTCGGCGAGGGAGGAGCGATCGTACAGCAGGGGTTTGCCACCAACTCCGAGTACCAGTACGAGAACTCAATCGAGCAGTGGGGCCGGGAAGTCTCAACCATGCTGGTCCATGACGCCGGGTACCCGAACTACCGGACGGTGCAGGTCCACCCGGACAGCGTGACCGAGGCGGCTGACTGTCTGTCGCTGTTCGTGCCGCTCGTCCAGCAGGCGGTCATCGACTTTCTCGCGAATCCCGGCCCGGCGCTCCGGATCACCGAGCACCTCTCGGCTGAATACTCCTCCCCCGTCCCGCTGTCGCCTGAAGAGAACGAATATGCCACCAGCCAGATGACCGCAGTCAACCTGGTCGGCAACGGTGCCAACGACGTGCTCGGGGACTACGAAGAGGACCGGGTCCAAGCGATGATCGACATCACGGTCCCGATCTTCCTGGGACAGGGATCAGACACCGTCAACCCCGATGTCACCGCCGGTGATCTCTATACGAACCAGTTCATCGACGACAGCATTGGACTGTGACACGTCTCGGGATCGAACCAGCCGATCAGCACTCTCGTCGGTCGGCTGGTTCGAAGCCGCAACTCCTCGCGGCTCCTCCATAGAGGCGTTCTACGGTTCCGTCTTCGGAAGGGCCCACGGGCCGTGTCCCGGGCGTGGCGCGGGGGCGATGCTCGCCCCAGATTGTGCTACCGTCGAAAATGCCAGCGGTGCTGCCCGCCGCCGTCGCCCATTGGTCGCCCATTGACTGGGAGGGGCTTCGTGCAGTTTGGACTCTCAGCTATGCCGGACTCCCTCATCGTCTAGAGGCGCAGTGCCAGCAGGGAAGATGCCAGTTGAACGTGACCCTGGACAGTCCGGCGGAAGGTGGTTCGGGAAGTTGACCAGGATCCCGCCGATGCGACTGGTCGGTCCAACGTTGACCGCTGGCGTGGCGATCGGGCTGTGGTACCTCGCCGGAGGGGTTCTCATGTCTGAAGGGCGCAAGTTCCTGGTGCCGCCCCCCCACGAGGTATTCGAGAAGTCCGTCTTCGACTCAGGAATCCGAAGCGAACTTGTTGAAGGGTTCCTGATTACCGGCCGAGCCTCGGTCGTCGGCTTGGGCATCGCTATCGCGATCGGCCTGGTGACCGCCGTGCTGATGAGTCAAGCCCTGTGGATGGAGGACTCGCTGTACCCCTTTGCGGTGCTGCTTCAG
>JAPPDQ010000122.1:0-2162 GCA_028875495.1 Chloroflexota bacterium | reverse complement strand
CAGTAACCCTCTCCCGAGCTGCTTCACACCGTGCCGATACTCGCGATCGTTCCATTTATCGGACTGCTGTTCGGGTTCAACTTCACAAGCCGGGTCATCGTGACCACGATCATCGCTCTGTTTCCGATCATCACCAACACCCTCTTCGGTCTCAAGAGCCCGGATCGCCACCAGCGCGATCTCTTTCTTCTTCATGAGGCCTCCCGAATGCAGACACTCCGCAAGCTGCACTTCCCAGCGGCGATACCGGCCGTGTTCGCGGGCTTTCGGATCTCAGCGGGAGCGTCGGTTATCGGCGCGATCGTGGGGGAGTTCTTCTTCCGCCAAGGAGAGCCGGGCCTCGGGATCCTGCTCGATCAGTACCGGGCCCAGCTGCGCATGAACGAGCTCTACGGCGCCATCCTCTACTCCGCGGCGCTCGGTCTGATCATGTTCAGGTTCTTCGGCTGGTTGGGTGGCCGCCTGACGAGGGATTGGATCGAGACGGGACACTAGGGCTAACGCGCTTCGACCCGCTCGGCAAGCCTGCGGCCCGCTCGCTGGCCCGCCGGGTGGCGACGGGCTGAGGCCCACCCCCGTCCCTCGCGCCTACTGTCTTGGGCGGATAGGGAGGACTATTGGAACCAGTGCTCGATGTGGTGGGTGTCGGCAACGCCATCGTGGACGTGATCGCCTCGGTGGACGACTCGTTCATCGGCGACAACGACCTGGTGAAGGGGGCCATGACCCTGGTCAGCGCCGAGAGGTCGGCCGAGCTGTACGACGCCATGCCGCCGGGAGTGGCCGCCTCAGGCGGATCGGTGGCCAACACCATGGCCGGGGTGGCCTCCTTCGGCGGCCGGGCGGCCTTCATCGGCAAGGTGCGCGACGACCAGCTCGGCGAGGTTTTCATCCACGACATCCGGGCGACCGGAGTCTCCTTCGACGTGCCGCCGGCACCCGACGGTCCTGCGACCGCCCGCTGCCTGGTCCAGGTGACCCCGGATGCGGAGCGCACGATGAACACCTACCTGGGCACCGCCGCGTTGCTCGAACCATCCGACGTGGACACCGACCTCGTCGCCTCCGCCGGCATCACCTATTGCGAGGGCTATCTCTGGGACGTGCAGGTGGCCAAGGACGCCATCCGGGTGGCCGTGGCGGCCGCAGCCTCAGCGGGCAGGACGGTGGCGCTGGCGCTGAGCGACTCATACTGCGTGGAGCGGCACCGCGACGAGTGGCTCGATCTGATCGAGGACCGCGTCGACGTGGTCCTGGCCAACGAGGCAGAGGTGTGCGCTCTGCACTCCACCGACGACTTCTCGGCGGCCCTCCGGCGCACGGCCGAGATGGCCCGGACGATCGCCGTCACCCGCGGTGCCCGCGGCTCGGTGGTGGCTCAGGGCTCGGCGTTGGAGGTGGTGCCTGCGGCCGAGGTCACGCAAGTCGTCGACGCCACTGGGGCCGGTGACCTGTACGCCGCGGGGTTCCTGTGGGGTCTCACGCGCGACGCGCCGCTGGCCCGCTGTGCAGAATGGGGAAGCCGGGCCGCGGCCGAGGTCATCAGCCATGTCGGTGCCCGCCCCAGGACGACGCTGTCGGAGCTTGTTGCCGCGAGCGAGCCTGCCTAGCGCTCTGATCAGTGCGCCGTAGGCTCGGCTGGTGGTCACCATCGGCGTCTCGACGACAGTGCCCGCCGCGCCTTCGGTGGTGTGGGAGGACCTGCGACACATAGACCGCCACATCGAGTGGATGAGTGACGCCGAGTCGATCCGCTTCCTGACTGATGACACTGAGGGCGTCGGGGTGCGATTCGAGTGCGTCACACGATTGGGTCCGATGCGGCTCATCGATCGGATGGAGGTCACCGGCTGGCGAGATGCGCGGGCGATGGGGATACGCCACCACGGCGTTGTCTCAGGTGTCGGCGAATTCCGGCTCACGCCTTGCGCCGCACCCGACGGAGCGGTTCACACGCACTTCGAGTGGAGCGAGACGCTGCGGTTCCCCTGGTGGATGGGCGGAGCGATCGGTGCGGTCGTGGCTCGCCGGGTGCTCAGCGCCGTCTGGGCGCGCAACCTGCGCAGATTCGTCGCCCGATTCTGAGCGGCCGTCCGGGACCGACGGGGGTGTCGGTTCGCTCAATCGTTGTGTCTCGACTGCTGCGACTAATACTTTTATAG
>JAPPDQ010000221.1 GCA_028875495.1 Chloroflexota bacterium | reverse complement strand
GGCTTGCCCATGAGCCCCAGGCCGACGAATCCTACGCTCTTGTCACCCATTGCTGAAAGCTCCTTTCGATGTCGCGTACGTTGCGCGAGGCGGCGCAGGTATGAAAGACTGAACTAAACTGACGAGCCGCTTCGCAGACTATGTTGCATTATAGAGAACCGAGCAAGAGCGTCAAGCGCGCGGTCGCAGGACTGGCCGTATTCATCATGGCCCTGCTCGCGCTCGCCGCATGCTCTTCGCAGGGCGGAGACGACGAGGTCGACCGGCGCTTGGCCGAGAGCTTCCTGCGCAACAGCCCGACCTTCCGGTTCGACGGACTTCCCGACACAATAAGACTGCGAGACCGTGCAGCAGGGGACTGCGAGACGTGCGCTGTGTACACGTTCGGCTTTGATAGCTCACATCCGGGTTACGGCGACAGGACCGACCTCCCCCTCGCCTCCGTGGTCACGGCCCATGAGGCGGTCATCTCCATAGAGGACGGCCTCGTTAACGACGCGCGAATTGACGGCCTTTGGGACGTGATAACGCAGAACCCGATCGCCCGGACAGTCACGGCAGAAGAAGGGACGAGCACCCCGGTAACCGCACTCCTCGACTCCCCGTTCGAGCTGAACATCGGCCAGGAGGCCGTATTTGGGGACGAGGGCCTCAAGATCACGTTTGTCGACGTATCCGAGGACTCGCGGTGTCCAGCAGCCACGAACTGCGTCGTCTCCGGCCTTGCGAAGATCCGCGTCGACGTGGTCGCCGGAGAACGTCCCCTTGGCATGCACGAGTTCGTCCTCGATCAGCGCACCGTCGGAGGCTCGGCGAGGGGCATAGGGCAGTACGTATTCTCCATGCGGGAGTTGAACCCCTACCCCGGCACCGCTACAGCCCCGTACGCAGCCATCTTCGTGGTGAGCAAGGTCTTCGCGGTGTAGGGCCTTGCGAGTCGGGCGGAGGCGCTCGTCCCACTTTACGGCTTCAGCCGGTAGGCCTCCGGGGGAGTTGCCGAGGGTATGTCGCGGGCGGTGCCACGTGCCCTATGGAGCACGGTGGGCCTGAACCTCTTGCCCATGACTCTGGGCGGCATGGGTAGACTGTCGTAGGTGATCGCCGCCGGTCTGAGGAATGGCTCGGCATAGGCGCAGCCGGCGATCATTCCCCAGCGTCCGTCGCGGGCCTCGACTATCCAGCGCGCAGTCTCCCCGTGGTACCCCTGGCTGACCAGTTGGTCTATGGCCGCGAGCTTCTTATGTATTACCGGCGTTGTGTCGACCCACACGTCGGGGACAAGTCCTCGCCCCAGTTGGTCGTTCGAGTTGAGTTCCTTTCCGGCTGAGACGGTAAAGAATACCTGCTTGACGCCGTGATAGGCGTCCACCCCATCGAACTCGCGCACACGGTTGCTCACCACCTCCAGAGCCTTCATTGCGATGCGCCCGGTTAATGGATGGTCGTTGAACGTTGCCCCTTCGTCTTTGGGATACCGAACTATGATGATGTCCGGCTCGACTCTCCGAATAATGTCGGCCAGCTCGTGCACCTTGTCGAGGTCGAAGTAGATCTCGTGGTCGGTCCAGCCAAGCTGGATCAACTCGTCCACGCCGACCGCCTCCGCTATCCGCTCCGTTTCCCGGGCCTTGAACTTCCGGTAGTCGTCGAGGGTCATCGTTGCGAGGTCGGGGTCACGCTCGCTCTCGGGCTTCGCTCTCTCGTCGGCCAGCCACTGCATATGGTGCCGCTCCCCGTAGGTGACGACCACGCTGGTGACCTTGTCCCCTCGCTCCGCGTGCAGCGCCAGGGTGCCTGAAGCGTCGGTCGCGCTGTCGGCAGGGTGGGCATAGAAGGCGAGAATCTTGAACTTGTCCATGCGTGGCCTCCTGTCTGAAAGTGGCCCCATTCTATAGGGACTCAAGGGGGCTTCATAGAGGCCGCAACCGCAGAAAAGCCGTCGATGTAAGCCGTGGAATCAGCCGATGAGCCGGTCGGAGGCGGCGAAGTAGAGATCGATGATCTCCGTCCCGGCAAGGAGAGCAAAGATACCCCCCGCGGACAGGAAGGGGCCGAAGGGCATGGCGTCTTTGCGGTCTCGACCTCCCAGCGCGAGGAGGCCGACTGCCACTACCCCCCCGACAACAACGGCAGTCCAGAGGGCCACCGCGATGCCGGGGTAACCCACGAGCAGGCCCAACATACCGGCCATCTTAACGTCGCCCGCTCCCATGCCGGCCGGATAGACTGCTTTGACCGCTAGGAACACCAGCAACGCGCCTCCACCTGCGGCCACTGAGTTCGTGAGCGAAGAAAGGTGGGCTTGCTCGAAGACGAGTGCGCGCTCAATTCCCAACTCCGGCCAGAGGGGGGCGAGGACCGCCAAGACAGCCACAGCGGGAATGAGGAGGCGGTTCGGGATGAGTCGGTGTTCCAGATCGATGACCGCGATGGCCATCAGCAACGCGACTCCGGCCCACGCCACGACTACCGGCCCTCCCCAGCCGAATTTTATATAGGCTGCAGCGAAGAGGGCCCCTGTGAAAACCTCGACTGAGAAAACCCTCGCAGGAATCTTCTCGGGGCAGTACCGGCACCTGCCTCTGAGTTGCAGGTAACTCAGAATGGGTACCAAGTCGCGGGCGGGGATGGGGCGGTCACATCTGTGGCAGTGCGAGCGAGGCGCGACGACCGATTTTCCGGGCGGAAGCCGGTCGGCCACGACGTTCAGGAAGCTGCCGGCCGAAGCCCCCATGCTGAATGCAAATAGGGCGAAAATCGTCTCTATCACGGGAATATACCGTGCGTGGCGTGGGGATAGCTGTCAGCGTGTGGTGCGCGCCGAATTACGCACCCTGGGCAATCTCGTCATCACAATCCTACCCGTAGGGCACGTGCATGCAGACCCTCATCGTCCACACGTCGGAGAACTCTTCCTCACGGACTATCTCCAGTGCCTCGATGAAGGTCGTGCCCGTGTCGCCACCCAAGCCGATGAGTCCAAACTGGGCCTCTCTATCGCCCAGTGTCTTGAACGCGTAGGTGACCGTGGGAATCTGCAATTCGCCGGAGGGCTCGTCACTCTCCAATCGCTCGCAAGTTTCGGAGATGCGCCGGATATTGGAGGCATCCTCGTCAATGTAGGTGAGGGTCTCTTCCTCAGTTATCACCGTCACCGTGTCGGCAATCTGAGAATCGACAATTACGAGACCTTTGAGCACGGCGTAGTTGATGACTCGATTGCCAAGACCCTTGGCATCCCTGGATGTCGTAAGGGCGGCGATTGACGCGATCTGGCGGTCGGCGCCAAGCTGTGCGTTCCTCTCGTCCAACTCCTGTCGCTTCTGGGTAAGCTTGCGTGTTTCGGCGGCGGTCCGTGACTTCTGTGTCTCCAGCTCGGCCAGCGCAGCCACGCGTTGCGTCTCAAGATCGGCCGCCTCGTCAAGCGATCCCGACGCGGACACGTAGAGGTATACTATGCCAACCAGCCCCGCTATGGCGATTACAGCGAGGGTGATCCCTCGTTGGAGGTATGACTTTATATGGTAGAACATTTCGTGCGAGATCTATTGCGTGATGAGTTTCATTTGAGGTTCACCACCGCCTCTAACAGGGTCCTGTTATCCGAAGTTTGTGACGTATTCCAACTGGCAAGATCGAGAAAGTCCTGCAGTTCCTCCATGTAGTCGAGGAAGATACTGACGGTGTGGGCCCCGGAGGCAGTTGCGGTCAGTTTGATCTGGGCGGACGAACCGACCTTGGCGGGCGGGCTCGCCGCGAGGCTGAATATCCGAAAGTCCCGGCTGTTGGCTCGAAGCAGCGCCTGGAGAGCGGCCGCCCACTCCGGACGCCTCTGAGTGAGCCGATTGTAGACTTCGAAGGCACCGGCGCTCTGCTGTTCGATCCGAGCGATTTCCTCGCTAATGTCTTCGATCTTGTCGGTAACATCATCCGTCGCTGCGCGCTCCTGCCGCAGCGTACGCTGCACGGACTCAAGCGTGTCGTTGGCCGATAGCGCCTCGGCCCGCGCGTCTTGAAGCTGACCAAAGAAGGTCAGCGCGACCAGAACCTCGATGATCAGGACTGCCACGAGAAGCGCGATTACGGGGGAGAAAGGGAATATCCGTCGTTCCGGGGCAAAATTGATTTTTGGCGTGTTCCGCCAGCCCAATTCCTGCACGACGGCGTCGCCGGAGATCCGCATGTTTGCCTGCGAGTCGTCTTTCATCGGACGGCTCCCAGTGCCGAGTAGATACCGGAGATGATGGCGACAGCCACGAAGCCTACCATCCCGGCCACGAACAGAATGATCGCCGGCTGGATCAACTCGGTTATTCCCCCGGCGGCGCGCTTGGTCACGTCTTCATAGTATTCCGAGAGCCCGAACATGGTGTCGTCCAGACGGCCACGTGTCTCTCCGGTAACGATGGCCTGTGAGACGATGGCCGGAAATCCTCGCTCTTCCTCGAAGGCCTCGCCGAGCTTGGTCCCTTCCGTGGCGCGGTCTATGACTCGGCCCAGCCTCCTGCGGTAGTAGGCGTTCGCCATTCCCCGCTGCGTAAGCTTGAGCCCCTCGACCGGGGACATCCCCGACTTCAGCAGTGTTGAGAGTATAGACGTAAGTGAAAACATATTGTTGGCTACGATTACTCTGCCGATGACCGGAACGCGAAGCAGCACGGTATCGGTCGCCGCCCGGCCTATCTCCGTGCGGAGCGCCACAAAGATCAGCACGGCGAGGACGGCCAGGCCGATCAAGATCGCGGCTCCGTATTCGCCAAAGAAGCCCGACACGCTGATGAGAATGCGTGTCGAGGTCGGCTGGTCACTGCCCACCTCGGAAAGGAGACTGGAAAGCGAGGGAAGCGAGTACGTCACGAGCACGATCGCGGCCACGACCGCCACCAGCAAGGTGAAGGCGGGGTACACGGCTGCGTCACGCACGCGGTCGGTGACGACCTTTCGACGCTGGAGAGTATCAGCCACTTGGTTGAGTACGTAGGGAAGCCCGCCGGTAGCCTCGCCGACCCTGAGCATACGCACGTAGAAGTCGGGAAATATGTGCGATTGTTCGGCCAGGGCGTCCGACAGCTTGTTACCCGCCTCGACGGAGACGACGATCTCCCCCAGGGCGTACTTGAGCCCCTTGTTGGAGACCTGGCCCCGCTGCGCCGTGAGACAGCGCACCAGAGGGATTCCGGAACTCAGAAGCGCCGCGAGCTGTCGGGTGAAGTCGATAATGTCCTGCGCCGACGGGTTGAAGACCGTCGGGAACATGCGCACCAGGCTGAAACCGCTCTGCGCAGGTCGGATGCGGTACGGAATGAGGTCTTCCTGGTCGAGAATGTCGTAGACGGCTTCCTCGTCGTCGGTGTGGAGGACGCCGACGACTTTCTCGCCCAGCCTGGTGTATGCCTCATACTTAATCGCCATATGGATTGCGTTAGGTGATGCGAATTGAGTGCTTGACGCGCCGCAAAGAGGGTCTATTCAAAGAAGAACACCCGGCTGAGCACCTCGTTGACGGTTGTGACCCCGGCCTTGACCTTTGTCATTCCTGTGCGGCGGAGTGGCGAGACGCCCTCGGACATCGCTTGCTGGCGAATTTCATGCCCGCTGGCCCCGGAAGCGACGAACTTTCTCGTGGCCTCGCTTACCGGCAGGATTTCGAATACCCCGGTCCTTCCGAGGAATCCTGTGAACCCGCAGAAGTTGCATCCCTTCCCGCTGACGAAGGTCGTCAGGTCCTCACCCGTCTCGCTCAAGTACGCCTGCCGCTCGGTGGGGTCGATCTCCTTGTCGAACTTGCAGTGCGTACATATCTTTCGCACGAGGCGCTGCGCGGCGACGCCCACCACGGCAGTTGCCGCCAAGTATGGCTCGATGCCGATATCGATCAGGCGAACGAATGCCGAAGCCGCGTCATTGCTGTGGATCGACGCCAGCACCAGTTGGCCGGTAAGGGCGGCGTCTACCGCAGTCTTCGCGGTCTCAACGTCCCGTATCTCTCCGACGAGGATGACGTCGGGGTCGAGCCGCATGATCGCCTTGAGCCCAGTAGGGAAGTCGATTCCCGCCTGCCGGTTGACCTCGATCTGGTGCAGGGCTTCGACGCGATATTCGATTGGGTCTTCGATGGTGAGGATGTTCCCCCGGTTGTGGATCAGTTCTGTGACCGAGGAGTACAGGGTCGTTGTCTTGCCGGAGCCGGTCGGCCCGGATACCAAGAGCATCCCGAACGGTAGGCCGAGGAGCTGTCTCCACGTAGCCATCGTATCGGGCTCGAGACCCAACTGCTCCATCTTGAGGATGCCCTCGGAGCGGTCGAGGATCCGGACGACCATCATCTCGCCCCACGTAATGCCGATGGAAGAGACCCGGAAGTCGACCGTCTTCTCATTGAACCGAAGATTGAAGCTGCCGTCCTGGGGGCGGCGAGTCTCGGTGATGTCCATATCGGCGAGGACTTTGATCCGCGCCAGCATCGAATCGTGCAGGCCTATGGGTATCTCTGCCACTTCCTGCAGAACGCCGTCGAGCCGGAACAGTATCTTGCTTGAGTCCGACGTGGCGACGAAGTGAACGTCCGAGGCCCCTCGCTTGATGGCCTGCAGCGTGACCATCTCGACGGCCTGGATGGCCGGAAGCTGGGAGACGTCCTGGCCGAGAATCCCTCTCGCGTCGGGGCGTAAGGAAACAGCGCCGACGCCGTCTTCCCCTTCCAAATCCAACGTTGACGGCGCTTCCGCCCTTATCGCGGGAAGGGTGGCGTATGTCCGCGCTATAAGCTCGTCGAGTCCTCCGCCCAGCGCGAGTACGAACTTGGCCTGTCTGCCCGTCAGCGTGGCGATCTGCGACGCAAGCTGAAAATCGTTCGGCGTGGTCGTCGCGGTGCGGAGGGAGCCGTCCGGCTCGAAGCCGATGGGGAGGACGCTCTGGGAACGGGCGAACTCCTCGGGGACCACTGCCACCGCGTCCGGATCGACGTGCACGGTCTTGAGGTCGACCACGGGAATCTTGAGTTGGAAGCTCAGCATCGTGACGAGCGTGTCACGGGAGACAAGGCCGTCCAGCACGAGCGTCTCTATCAGGCCGACGCCGGTCTGCTCTCCGGTATCTTGGGCAGTCTCCAACTGATCGGGAGTGATGAATCCCGCTTCGACAAGATTCCGACCTATGCGATCATCGAATGATGACGTGGTCTTCGAAGTCATGAGCTCCCCGGCGCGGCTCTGCGGCTGACGGTGAATCACCGCGCGCACCATCATCTAATGTAGCACAGCGAACCTACATTAAGGAACGCGAGCTGTGACTGTTTAGAGTTGATGAGAGGAACTTAGAAGCCCCAGCGACAGGCGGTTCGGCGGGCTTCTACGATTTGAGGTCATATTCCCCGTCAATCTCCGCGAAATGCCTATGCACACCTTGCCGCGCCTGAGAGCTGGGGGGACACGCCAACTGATTTGGAGGAGATCAGATGCAACATTGTGGGCAACATTCGTAGGTGAGAACATCAAGAAATGTTGCATGGTGTTGCATTTTGTTGCATTTTTCCTCGTTACAGTAACGTTGCCCGGGAGCTAAGAGAACTCGTTTGCTGATCCAGAGGAATGCAGATGTCACACGATGAGCAAGGTCCGTAGGAGAAACTTCGCAAAAAGCGTTGATTTTGTGGCGTCCTGTGACATTTTGTGACATTTCCCTCGTTACAGTAAGTTACTCGGCCGGTGACCGCACATACCTATTGTGGTACATGAGTTCTTGTCCGTCAAATCGGAGTGCGGTGGAGTAACTGTTCAGAGTTGAGGTGGTGAATTGCAAAGACCCCCTCTCTGTGTCTCTCCCCCGGCGGGGGAGAGTTTTTTTCACCCTCACCCCAGCCCCCGTATCGGAGTACGGGGCAGGCTCTCTCCCACGACGGGAGAGGGGGTAGAAGGCAACCCCGGCACTGTCATTCTGAGCGGAGCGCAACGG
>JAPPDQ010000066.1 GCA_028875495.1 Chloroflexota bacterium | reverse complement strand
CCGTATCGAGTACGGGGCAGGCTCTAGCCCTCTCCCACGACGGGAGAGGGGATAAGTCGGCATCTATCCAGTTTTCTTATTCAGGTTGACTGAGTTCCAGGTTGCTTGGTCCCTTTGACGATGTTCAAGAAGAGGTTGTGGACTCGCGAGTCGCCGGTCAATTCGGGGTGGAACGCGGTTGCAAGCATATCCTTCTCACGCACGGCTACGGGACGACCGTCGCTGAGGCGGGCGAGAACCTCGACGCCCTGCCCGACCGTATTGACGACGGGAGCACGAATGAAGACTCCGCGGAACGGGGCATCGCCGATGCCATCCACTTCGAGGTCGGCCTCGAAGCTGTCGACCTGGCTGCCGAAGGCGTTGCGGCTTACCTCGATGTCCATGAGGTGGAGTGGCTCAGGTCGGTGGTCGGTGAGGCGGTCGGCCAGTACGATCATTCCGGCGCAGGTGCCCCACACGGGCAATCCCTCTCGCACGAGTCCGACGACCGTGTTTCTCATGTCGAAGATGTCGAGGAGTTGGACGATGGTCGTGCTCTCCCCACCGGGAATGACGAGGCCATCGAGACCCGCCAAGTCCTTGCCGAGCCGCACTTCGGGCGCGTCGACTCCAAGTCCTTCGATCATCAGGCGATGTTCGAGAAAATCGCCCTGAATGGCAAGGACTCCGACTCTCGTCAAGCCTACCAGCCTCTGACTGCCAGCTGCTCCTCGACGGGCATGGTACGAACGTCGAGGCCGGGCATGGCGTCGCCGAGGCCGCGCGAGACTTCCGCGAGGACATCGGGGTTGTTGTAGTTCGTAGTGGCCTTGACGATGGCCGCGGACATGAGCTCCGGCTGCTGCGACTTGAAGATACCGGAACCGACGAATACGCCATCGACTCCCAACTGCATCATCAGAGCGGCGTCGGCGGGACTCGCGATTCCTCCGGCGGCGAAGTTCACGACCGGTAGCTGGCCGGTGTCATGGACTTCCTTGACGAGGTCGTAAGGGGCCCTGAGATCCCTGGCGGTCGCCATCAGCTCATCTTCGGTCATGTTCTGGATGCGGCGGATCTCGCCGAGGACGGTTCTTGCGTGACGCACGGCCTCGACGATGTTGCCGGTCCCGGCCTCGCCCTTCGTGCGGATCATGGCCGCTCCCTCACCGATGCGACGCAGGGCCTCTCCCAGATCGCGCGCGCCGCAGACGAACGGGACGGTGAAGTCGTGCTTGTTAACGTGGTTGTCCTCGTCGGCGGGGGTGAGCACCTCGGACTCGTCGATATAGTCGACCTTGAGGGCTTCGAGCACCTGCGCCTCGACGAAGTGGCCTATGCGACACTTCGCCATGACCGGAATCGTGACGGCCTCTTTAATCTCGATTATCTTGGTGGGATCGGCCATGCGTGCAACGCCGCCGTCCTTGCGAATATCGGATGGCACTCGCTCCAGCGCCATCACGGCACAGGCGCCGGAATCCTCGGCGATTCGGGCCTCTTCGGCGGTCACGACGTCCATAATGACGCCGCCCTTGAGCATCTGCGCCAGTCCCGACTTGGTTACCCAAGTACCCGTCTCGGTCAATGTGTCGATGGCCATGTGTCCGCCTCCCTTGGGCTGGTGGTGTACGAACTTGAACACTCATTATACATTCGCAGAAAAACCTAAGGCAATTGTCGCGAGGCGAGTGAACTGGAATGGAGATGTCCTGTCAAGGCGATCTGAAAGCAGCGCTCTTGAGGTCATTGCAATGGAGGAGCACATCACAAGTCCCTAAGAGGGTGTCCAATAAATCAATCGAAACCGTTCGTGGTGAGCCTTTCGAAGGCTCAGGACAGGTCTGTCGAACCATGAATTACGCTTTCACCCTTCGACAAGCTCAGGGTGAACGGAGGCTTTTAGACAGCCTGTACGTGAAATGGCACTCGTGACACACGCTATGGCATTGAGCAGACTCGTCGAGAGGTCAAGATCAGGTTAGGGGAGGAAGCGCGAGCACGTGTTCCAACAAAAAATGCTCTTTCTATTTGTGCCATTTAGTGTCACTATCCTCATCTTCATGAAGTCCGCAGTGTGTGAGACGGGTACGGCGGTTGTCCACTCACTCATATTAACGCACGAATGTTCTCTAAGTCAAAACTGAGCGAGAGAGGTGGTGAGTACCGAGGATTGTCAGGTTATGACCGTGCCCTACGATCCGGTGTACGTTTCTTCGGTCATTCGGGAGTCCTGGAGTTGGAGGTAGCTCTCCCTGGTCATGGGAGGGCAGGAGTTCTCGATGACCTGCTTGGCCTTTGCAGCGTCGTTGGTAAGGAGGTCGATGACGGTCATGGCGATGGCCTTTGCCGGTCTGACGACGGCCTGTTCGTAGTCGATGACACGGTAGTCGTCGCCGTGTCCCGTGCCGGAGAAGCCGCCGGTGTATGGGTGAATGACCGGCATGATTTGGCTGAGGTCGCCCATGTCGGTCGAGCCGCCCTTCGGCTGACTGCTCGGTTGACTCGCGAATGATGACGTTCCCACCAGGGTCTCGGCGTTGTTACGAAACACCGACGAGAGTCCGGGGTCGTTGAGGAGCGGGAAGTATCCGGGGATGGTGACGATCTCGACCGAGGCACCTAGAGCGAGCGCGCCGGCCCTCAGGCAGCGGTCCACCTTGGTGGCGGCATCGTCCACCACGTCGATGGCGCGACCGCGCACCCTGCCCTCGTAGCGCACCTCGGCGGGCGTGGCGTTGGCGGCTCCGCCGCCATGGGTGATGATGCCATGGACGCGCACGATGTCGGGGTCTTGGAACGTCTCTCGCTGGGTGTTCACCGCATGGAGGGCGACCAGCGCGGCCTGCAGGGCGTTGACTCCGCGATGGGGCGAGCTTCCGGCATGGGCGGACTTGCCAAGGAACCGGACGTACTTGCCGACGTGCGCGTTGGTCGTGCCGCCGAGCGAGAACTTCGCGTCCTCAGCGGTCGCCGACGTGTGGACCATCATGGCCATGTCCACGCGGTCGAACGCGCCGAGCCTGATGAACTCCTGCTTGCCGGAGAGGAAGCAGAGCTTCCCTTTTCTTCGCAGGTCGAGACGGTACTCAACGTCGACGAATTCCTCTGCGGGGACGGCCATCAGCTCGATGTCTCCGCAGAGCGCGCGGAGCACTTCGGGCACCATGAGACCGACGGCGGCCCCGATCATGATGCCAATCTGGGAGTTGTGGCCGCAGGCGTGGGCGGCTCCAGACATCGGGTCGGCGGACTGATGGCCGGGCAGCGGCAGAGCATCAAGCTCGCCAAGGACGGCTACAGTCGGGCCGTTGTTGCCGCCGCGCAGGGAGGCGGTGACGCCCGTTATCGCGACGTTCCTGGAGTGCTCGATGCCGAGTTCCGTGAGCTTCTCGCTGACGAGGCGGGATGTCTCGAACTCACGGAAGCCGAGTTCGGGGCTGCGCAGGGCCTGCTCGGCGATGTCGATGATCCAGTCGCGCCGACGGTCGATGGCGGCTTGGGCGAGAGCCTTGAGCGACGCGGCAGCGGTCACTCGGTGTAGGTCTCTTCGGAGTAGATGTCGCGGAGCCAGGAGAGGTAGCCGCTGCGGGTCATCCCTCCCTGGAAGTCGCGGACGATGGAATTGGCTCTCTGCGCGTCGTCGAAGAGCAGGTCGACGATGGTCATAGCCATGGCCTTGCCGGCGGTGGTGACGGCGAGCTCGTAGTCCAGCACGACGTAGTCATTGCCGTGGGCCTTGCCAGTCGCGGCGGCGACGTAGGGGTGGATGGCAGGCATGATCTGGGAGATGTCCCCCATGTCGGTCGAGCCGGAGCGGTGACCCATCCGCGCGATTTTGTCGGCGCCGACAAGCTGGGCTGCGTTCGAGACGTAGATCTCGGTGAGCGTCTCGTCCTGGGCGAGGGGCGTGTAGCCGGGGATGGTCGATATGTCTACGCTTGCGCCGACCGCCATCGCGCCCGCGCGGAGGGCCCTGTCGACCTTTTTGCCGGCGGCCATGTAGGACTCTATGGTCGATCCACGCACGAAGGTCTCCATGCGAACGTCTGCGGGGACAGAGCTCACGACCGTGCCGCCCTTGGTGATGATCGGGTGGATTCTGATGCTCTCGTCGTCGCGGAAGGTCTCGCGCTGGGCGTGGATGGCCATGAGGGCGATATTGGCTGCGTTGAGGGCGTTGACGCCGAGGTGCGGTGAGCCGCCAGCATGGGACGCGACGCCGTTGAATTGAATCCGCTTGGCTATCATGCCGTTGTTATTCGCTCCGACGCCGAGCTTGGTGCCGGGCGTATAGCGCCAGTCCTGGTTTTCGGTGTGGGTCATCATGGCGATGTCCACATCGTCCATGACGCCGAGCTTGACGAACTCCGACTTGCCGCCGAGGAACTCCAGCTTGCTCTGACTGCGAAGGCCGTCACGGTACTCGATCTCGATGAACTCCTCGGCAGGGACGACGAGGAGCGCAACTCGACCTGCCAGACTTTCAAGCACGCCGGGGGCCTGAAGGCCCATGGCGACGGTGAGCAGCGAGCCGATCTGCGTGTGATGGCCACAGGCGTGGGCGGCGTGGGTTTCGGGGTCGGCAAAGGGGTGGCCGGGGACGATAAGGGAATCGAGCTCTCCAAACACTCCGACGGTCGGGCCGGACTTGCCTCCGGTCATCATTCCCTTGAGTCCAGTCAGGGCAAGGCCGTCCTCGAAGGGGATACCGAGCTCCGAGAGCTTCTGCGCAACGAACCGGGAGGTGCCCTGTTCGCGGAAACCCGGCTCGGGCGTGTTGAGGATGTGCTTGGCTACGTCGAGCGCCTCGCCTGCCCGCCGGTCGATCTGGGCCAGTACGGCGGCCTTGGTCTCTTGGAGGTCCATCCGGCTTCCCTTCTCGGTGGTGTAGCTGCGGGAACGTACCTTACCACAGGAAGGGACGTGCATGAGGGATGATTCGATTCGTAGTAGGGGCGATTCGCGAATCGCCCCTACGGGGGGTTGACCGGGAATTATTCCGGTGGGTGTGGCGTCGGGCGTTAGTCCCAGTAGTTCGGGTCGAGGAAGTGGACGCTACCGTATCTCTTGGAGCGATTCCCCTGATTGTTCATGTTGTCGATGCCATCCTCGAAGTAGAAGGCCTCCCTGGTGCCACCGAAGCCGGAGGGGAAGTGGTTCTTGGGGGTGTTGCGAACGTTGTTTCGCCGCATTCGGATTCCCCTGAAGATGCCGGTGAAGGCGAGTCCGCCTATGTGGTACTTGCTCTCGGCGATCGTGCGGTATATCTCCTTGCCGAGCTCGATTCGTCGTTCACTGAACTGGGCGATCTTTCGGCCCTCGGTCCAGAGGCCCTGCATGTGCTGTAGGTTGCCGCTGGTGTCCGCAGGGTACGTCTCGGAAGGCGCGGACGGGCGGAATTCCTGGTTTATGCCGGGCGACATGCCCTCACGCCCTCCCGTCTGGTAGTACTCTCCGATGGTGGGAGCAAGCTGATTTCCCTTGACCAGCGGAATCAGCCTCGTCCACGCGACCTGCCAGGGATTGTCACCGTAGCTGGAAGAGAGCATGACAAAGTACTGTTTGTTTCGCTCGGCAGCCTTGTACGCGCGCGCGCCCTCTCGAACGATGAGCTTGACGCCGATGTTCGCCCAGTCCGCCTGGAGCAGTTCGACAATCGAGAAGTGCTGGTCGTAGGCCTCGAAGTAGAGGGTCATCGGCCCCGTACCGTCCTTCCGATCGACGTAGCCGTCGCCGTCGCCGTCGGTGTAGCCGATGCCGGCGAGAAGCTGCTTGGCCTTCTCAGGGTCGTAGCCGAGATCCAAGTTGGCCCACTCCTCGCCCGGGTAGTAGGGCGTGGTCGGATGGGGAGTCCAGTTCTGCGGCGAGCCGAGGCCTGCCAGGACGGTCTCGTTGGTCGTGGCCCTGTTCCAGCCGTAGGACAGCGCGAGGCGGAAATCGCGCGTTCGCAGCGCTTCGCCGATCTCGGGATCCTCGTTGTACTCCTGGTTGATGAGGACGGTTGTATCGCCGCCTGCGGCAGACCGATAGATTTCGAGGCTGTAGTCGCCCTTCTCGGCGTTGGAGAGATAGAGCGGCACCTCGGACAGGATCAGATCGCCGCTGCCGAGGTCGCACTCCCCTGCCATGCAGCGGAAGACGGCCACCTCGCGGCTTTCCACCTGGAAGGAAACGACGCCGTCCATGTACGGAAGCTGGTTTCCGAGGGGATCGACTCCCATGAAGTAGTGGTTGCGGTCGTACTGGTTCTTAGCATCCGACAGTTCGGTAGTTACATAGCCGCCGGGCCACGGAGCATAGTGAATTCCGTCGTAAATGTACTCGGGATCGAATTCCGTTGGGACCGGTTCCGACTGGACGCCAATCCAACGGCGCTTCTGCTGCATCTCCTCCATCAGCCCCTTCCAGGTTTCACGGGAGTAGAAGCGCATGAGCTGACGGATTTCGTCTTCATCGCCGTACTTGGGGTGATAGCGCTTGTATACGTGGCTTGCGGAGTAGAAGCACGGGCTCCCGCGCTGGCACCCCTTGGTGCCGCTGTACACCGCGCCACTCTTCGACTCGATCAGATTGAAGGTGGGGCTGTCGAACGTGAGGCTCCAGTTCAGGTCGTCGATCACCTTGAACGTCGGCCCGTTGCCGGTAATGGGGTTGACGAGCGTAAGCGGAAGACGCGGCAAGTACTCGCGGTTCAGGTTGAGGTCCTCCCATGCGAACCGGAAGTCCTCGATGGTCAGCGGATACCCGTCCGACCATCTTGCGCCCCTGCGGAGCGTGAAAGTGTAGGTCGTGCCGTCGGCGCTCAGCTTCATGTCCTTGCAGATGCCGACCACCCGCCCGATGCTGTCCGCGTCACGCCGGAAGCAGCCGGTGGTAGTCAGCGAGTCGATCCTGCCGGGGACGAAGGACGTTAGACGCATGGTGCCGCCGTAAATGCCGACCTCGTTATCGAGCAGAACTACGAGGACATCTTCCTGGATTGGGAGACGCTCCTCGATGGGGAGGATCTTGCCTTCCTTTACAAGCTCCGCCGAGAAGGGGGACTCATTGAACCTTGTGGGGATTGGCCCGTCCCAAGCGTAGGTGGGGTATCCCCCCGGGGGGATCTTCGGAGCGACGTAGGTGCCGTCGTCGAACATCTGGGGAGCCGGGATGTCTCCACGATCGGTTGTTACCGCTGCGAACCCGTCAGGCTCGGGTGCGCTTCCACAGCCGAGTCCCGCGATGGCCATGACCGCGGCTATGAGCAAAAGGCCACCGATCCGCATGACGTTGGTCGGCCACATAGAAATTCCTCCTCTGTTGGAGCGGCGCTGCAACTGTACGCTCTTTGGACTCAGGCCGCATTACCCGCTCGACGCATCGTCGAGGCTCTACTTTTCAAAAACCTGGATTCGTCCCACCATTCCGGGGTTGAGTGTATCGTAATACTCGATTGTGCCCACCTTCGAGAACAGGATGTAGCCGGACCGCTGTCCCTCCTCGATTGGGCCTGTATCGAACGAACCGTCCTTGGCGGTAACCGTGTGTGCGATATCTCCGAGGTTCCTCCAGCGTATACGCGCTCCGACGTAGACGTTCAGGTCAGGATGGTCGCCGTCGTATATGTTCGCGGTAACCTCGCCCGAGGTCGGGGTCGGAGACGGCAGTACCTCGCCGTCGGGACCGTTGTCGCAGCCGGGGAACGCCAGCGCAAGCAGTGGTACCGAGAGGAACACGAACAGGAAACGACCGACCATTCAGGTACCTTTCGCAGGCAAAGCACTCACGGTTCGATGCGGATTGCACACGAACGTATTTTAGGAAGATATGAACGGCCATGTCAATCTTGTGAGAATTGTGACATGCAAGTGAGCGTCCACGTGCAACCAACTTGGGATATAATGTGTCCCGCCCTCGACGCGCGTCGAGAGCGGTCTGCGACATCCTACGGAATCTGCGATCATCTGACGGGACGGTGAAATGAAGCGATTTGTCACTAAGTTCTGCA
>JAPPDQ010000328.1 GCA_028875495.1 Chloroflexota bacterium | reverse complement strand
GTTTCCTTGGTCGGTTAAGGCCTCGATTTGACGCATCGTGGTCTCTATGAAACGACTTACCGTGCCAGCCAACGCCTCGGCGAAGGCTTCGTCGAGAGCCTCACCCTGACGTAGCACACGGAGCTCTTTGTCCTCAAGTTCTTGGTCGTTAAATACCTCCAAAGTTGCGAGCCTATCCTCCAAGTCCACGATACTGCAGTTCCAGTATAAGACTCCGACATGAGCACGCCACATATCCGAGGCCTCCTCTTTGTCGTAGAGGTTGACAAAGTAGGAGAGTTCCCAGTTGCCCCAAGGCGGACGCCTGTACCAAAGGTGGTAGTGACGACGACCTGATCCGGCCCAGCCTCCATTACCAGCCCACTTGCTTGTCCTGTCTGGTTTTACGTCGCCCGGCAGTTGTTTCACAACCAATTCCGCCACTTCTCTAAGGAAGCGCGTAACGTCATCATTCCTGTTTCTTGCAAAGGTTTGAGCCAGTGAACTTGATCCTCGTACAACTTCGCGGCCACCATTGGAAGAGTCGCCGACCCCGATAACGTAATCTTCTATTCCAGGCACAGGGATAATGGTGTTTGCCTGAACATACAGCGAGCCGGTTTCCCGATCCCGATACGGGGTCAATTGAATGCAGGTAACCAGATTGTCGGCATGGGCCTTCTCATTCAGCCACAATGCAGCAGACGTCACTTGAGGTGCGAACCTGTGACTTGCCAAAATGATCCGTTGATCAGTGTTCAGACCGTTGAAGTCGTCCGCGTTGAGATGTAGCAAGAGCTTATCCCGTGCATCTTCTTCGGGCACCCTTTCATGGGCGGCAAGCATTGCAACAATGTCTCCTTCGCTGGCCCGGTGAAGGTAGCTTGCATACTTGATAGCTTGCCAGTGGGCATCCTCGCCAGTATCGTCCCGTTTTAGCTCGATGACGACTAGCTTCCCATCCTTGTCAACTGCCAGCAGGTCCAACCTCTCATTTGTCCGATCGAAGCCGCTGAACTCTTTGCCTATTATCAGTAGTCCCTCATCCAAGATGTCAGGTTTGGCGGCTACCCACTCTTGGATGTCACGCCGCTCCTGAAATCCCAATTGGGCAAAGTCGACCTCACTCAAGGCTTCAGACTCATCGTGATTGTCAGGGTTGACTCTAAACAGTTGCGGTTCAGCGCTCATATAAATCTCTCCAGATTCTTCTAGGGTTCAACAAACTTAGAATGACAGACCTACCCCTGCCTCTCCCTGATGGAGCGAAACCGTGGCGTCCATGACCATTGCTCTCTGCCGACGAGGTAGTCCCTGGTGTGCTCGGGGAGACCGGCGAGGAACTCGGGGCTGGGTTCCTGACCGTTGTCGGCCTTGAACATGGGTGGGGTGTAGCCGGTGATGATGATGGTGCGCTCGCGGTCGCTGCGGATCTGGCCGGTGGCGTGGATGAGCGACTCGGCGAAGAGGACGGTGGAACCGGCGGGGGCGACGACCTGGTGGATGAGGGAGCGGTCCTCGTAGGCGCAGGAGACGATGTCCTCCATCGGGAGGGCGATCTTGTGGCTGCCCGCTATGACGACCGTTCCGCCGTCATCAGGGCCGAGATCGGTGAGGTTCGTGAGCGTCTTCACGAAGTTGCTGTGGAAGAGGCCGTTGCCTGTGTAGGTGCCGTGGGGCGGTCGCGTCCCGAAGTGGAAGTTGTATTTCGGTTCGGGATCGGTGTAGGAGCCGGGGTCGCGGGAGTTGATGATGGCCTCGGACTCGGAGAGTCTCACGACTCCGCCAACGACCTCCTCGGCCATGCCAACGAGGCGGGGGGTGGTCACGTAGGCGAGGATGGCCGGGTCGGCCTCAAGGACGTGGGCGAAGTGGATGTTCGTCGGCGAGTAGCCGGAGACACGGCAGTTTCGGATGGTCGCGCCGGTCGGGTCGCCGGTAGCCTCGAACTCGCGTTTGAGGTTCTGGAGGGCATCGAGCACCGCCGAGGTTTCATTGGCGGTCAACGAGTTCTCGATTATGACGTACCCGAAGACATCGAAGTGGTAGCGCTGGGCGGGCGTGAGGGCTGGGAAAGGACGGTTGAAGGGGTCGGCGGCGTTGGTGGTTATGGTGGTGCTCCTGTTCAACCCACGATCTGGCGGAACACGCGGAGGTAGTTCAGGCCGAGGAGCTTGCGGAGCTCGTCCTCGTTGAAGCCGCGCTTGGCGAGGGCCATGGTGAGGAGGGGCCAGTCGGCGAAGGTCTGGTAATCAACGTTGTGGTACTCGTCGTGGACGCGGTGCTCCCGACGGAATCCGCTCCAGTCGAACGCTCCGTGTGGCAGGTCCGGCATGTCGTCGGGATACTCGACGAGGGAGCCTGTCTGGCCGCCCGGCCCGCACTTGTCGTTGCCGATGCCAACGTGGTCGAGGCCCATGACGTTGACGAGGTGGACGACGTGGTCGACGAAGTGGTCGAGGGTCGCGGCGGTCGACTCGTCCTGCACGAATCCCGGAACGATCGTGACGCCGAAGAAGCCGTCCTGGTCGGCGATGGCCCTAGCGAGTTCGTCGCTCTTGGCGCGGTCGTGGTAGGTGACGGCCTTCGCGTTGGAGTGGCTGACGATCACGGGCGAGGTGGACAGCTCGATGGCGTCCCAGCCGACGGCCTCGCTGCAGTGGCTCACGTCGACGATCATGTTCAGCTCGTTGAGGCGCTCGACGACGGTGCGTCCGAAGTAGGTGATACCGCTGGGGTTGTGCTCGGTGCAGCCGTCGCCCACGAGATTGCGGAGGTTGTAGGTGAGCTGGACCTGGCGGAGGCCGAGATTGTAGAAGAGGTCGATTCGATCAATGTCGGTGCCGAAGGGGATGGTTTCTTGGAAGTCGATGATGACGCCGTGCTTGCCCTCGGCGTAGACCCGCTCGATGTCGTCGGCGGTCAGGATGAGGGCGACCTCGCCGCCGAGCACGTCGATCATGGAACGCGCCTCGGCGATGCGCTTGACTGCTGCCTCGAAAGCTACCTCTATGCGGTTCCCGGCGATGTAGGTACCGGCGCCGATCGTCACGCCGGACGTCTTCCACAGGCCGACGTAGTCCTTCACGGCCTCGGGGTTGGTCTGCACCTCACGGGCGGCCATGCGGGCCAAGCGATTGCCGGCTATTCCCCGATCAACGCCCCTCTCATGCATCTCGGCGAGGGCGGCGCGCATGTTGTCGTTGAAGAGGAATCCGCTCGTGGCGGGTGGCTGCTGCGCGTCGATGACGAGGGCCTCGTAGTGAAGCTCGCGGGCCTCGGCGGGCGTGAGCGACGGCGGGCGGATGGGGTCTCGTACGGATGGCATGAGCGCTCCTTCGGAAACGTGTTGCGTGATGATACCAAAACGACTCGGCAGATTCTCTGTCTCGCGTGTCGTTCGCGTATAATCGGCTGAAACTCCGTAGGGGGCCTGAGCGATGAAGACATACAGGGTTGCAATTCTGGGCTGCAGGGGACGGGGAGGGGCGGCGGGCCGGGCCTATCGCGCTCACCCGCGGACGGAGGTGGTCGGACTGTGCGACTTGGTGAAGGAGCGTGTGGACGCCCTTGGAGACGAGTTGGGTGTCGAAGCAAGATATGACGACCTCGACAAGATGATCGTTGAGACACAGCCGGACGTCGTCGCGATTCCGACGGGAACGGAGTTTCACTATCCACTCTCGATGCGGGTGCTTGAGCACGGAGTACACATCGAAGTTGAGAAGCCGATCTGCGTCGAGTTGAATCAGGCGGACGATGTGTTGGCGAAGGCGTCCGAGAAGGGTGTTCGGGTCGCGGTCCATCATCAGTCTCGTTCGGGTGGCCCGATGCGAGCGATACACCGGGCCATAGCCGATGGTCGCATCGGCAGGGTGCGACACATAAACAGCAGCGGCAAGGGCTATTACGGTGGATACGGGCTGCTGAACATCGGAACGCACACGTTGAACTCGATGATGAAAATCACCGGTCATTGCCGGAGGGTATACGCAACGGCGAGGACGGACGGTCGTCCGATAGCTCCAGAAGACGTGGTGCCTTCTCCCAGTGGAATGGGGACGTTGACAGGCGAGGCGATCAGCGCGCACATGGAGTTTGACGGCGGCGTGACGGCGACGCTCCTGCAGCAGAGGATGCCCGTTGTGGACAAGGCAGGGCACGTGCTGGAGATTCTCGGCACCGACGGGCGGGCGATTTTCAATACAACAGAGGGCGCGTGGCTATTGGAGAGTGCGGCGTCGCTGCCGGACGGTGAGCATGATAGGTGGCAGCGACTTGAAGCCGAAGCGCCGGATAGCTACGACCCCAAGAGCAAGGGAGCGCTGGACGACTACTGGTTTGTGGAGGAGTTTGTAGACGCGTTGGACGAGGGACGCGAGCACGAGTCGAGCGGAGTCGAAGGGACGCACGTCTTGGAGATCATCATGGGTATCTTCGAGTCGGCGGCGTATGGGCGACCGGTCGATCTCCCTCAAGCTGAGAGAGACCACCCGCTGCTCCGGTGGCGCAGGGAGAACGGGCTCGGCGACCCGAAGCCTATGCCGCGTCCGTACTACGACTGGCTGGAGGCCGAAGACGCGCGGCTGGGACGAGGAACACGGGCCTAGCTCGCGGTCTCGCCGCCGTTCGTGGGAGCATTCGCTCCTTGCAGGACGCGATCGGACCAGTCGCCCACGCGGGCGTCGAACGTCCGGCGGGCGCGGTACTCGGCCTCGGCGATGCTCGCCCACACTTGAAGCGCGTCCCAGTGGTCCATGATCTTGAAGAGGGCCGACATGGCCTCAGGGCCTACGAACTGCGGCCACGAGATGTCCTCCCACCACAGCACTGGAGCAACGTGCTGGGGCGAGTCGATGATCCCGAGGTCCATCGGTATTTGGAAGGCATCGCCAACGAGTTTGGGGAACCCATTAACGTAAGAAGGCCAAGCATCTCGCGGCAGGATATCGCGGGCGAACTTGGTGTGGTTGGGATTGTCGATGGAGACGTAGACTACCTGGTTCGGGCTGTGGATGAGCATAACATTGGAGATGCCCGTCCAGTCGTAGCCGTTCGGGTATTCATCCAGCAACTCGTCTCGGAGCGAGTCGAGATCGAGATCGAGTTCGTCGTCCGACTCGTCAATGAAGGGCGAATCGGTCGTTGAGGCGCTGGCAATATCGTCGAGGAACGTCCCGCGCGCCCAGTCGCCAAACTCGCGTAGGGCATTAACAGCACGATTCCCGACATCGGGCTCAAGCTTCAACGTGTGCTGATAGCCCACCTCTCGGAGTCCTCCGCAGAATGGTCGGAGGCTATAGTACCCCAAAGTGTAAGGCTTGGCTATACCCCCTCCACTATATATTGTGGCGTTATCGACACTTCCGAGATGCTTCGAACGCATGAATCGGCACTGATATGGTTGGATAGTCACCGATTGGGTGGTACAGTTACCTGCAAGTGACGAAGGGGGCGAACGCTCCCATTTTGGGGTGGATTCTCATGGTGTTCAATATACCGAAGAAGCCGTCGTTGAACGGCGTGGAGTCGAAGTGGCTGGAGAATTGGGACTCCACAGGCGTTTACAACTTCGACAACTCGAAGAGCCGAGATGAGATTTTCAGCATCGACACGCCGCCGCCGACGGTGAGCGGTTCCCTGCACGTCGGGCACGTATTCTCGTACACGCACACCGACACGATTGCCCGGTACCAGCGGATGCGCGGCAGAGAGGTCTTCTACCCTATGGGGTGGGACGACAACGGTCTTCCGACCGAGCGCAGGGTGCAGAACTACTATGGGGTAAGGTGCGATCCGACGACCCCGTACGACCCCGATTTCGAGCCGCCGGCCAAGCCGCCCAAGTCGGCCATTCCGATATCGCGGGGGAATTTCATCGAGCTGTGCCATCGCCTCACGCAGGAGGATGAGAAGGCGTTTGAGGACCTCTGGCGGAACTTGGGTCTGTCCGTCGACTGGTCGCTCACCTACGCGACCATCGACGAGACGGTGCAGAGGATATCGCAGCGGTTCTTCCTCAACAATCTCGCTCGCGGCGAGGCCTACCAGCGAGAGGCTCCTACCCTGTGGGACTGGACGTTCCAAACGGCAGTCGCCCAGGCGGAGATGGAGGACCGAGAGGAAGACGCGGCGTACCACAGGCTTCACTTCCGGCATGAGGGAGGCGTCGTCCCCATCGAGACGACGCGGCCTGAGTTGCTTCCGGCCTGCGTCGCTGTGGTGGCGCACCCGGACGACGAGCGATATCAGGAGTTCTTTGGCAGGAGCCTGACCACTCCCCTGTTCGGGGTGGAGGTGCCCGTCGTGGCACACGAGGCGGCTGATCCGGAAAAGGGTTCCGGTGCGGCGATGGTGTGCACCTTCGGCGACACGGCGGACGTGGTGTGGTGGCGAGAGATGCAGCTGGCGACCCGGAGCATAGTGAACCGTGACGGACGGTTTGCGCCTGTCGAGTGGGGCACGGAGGGATGGGAGTCGTGCGATCCGGCTGAAGCGCAAAAACACTATGACGAGTTGTCAGGCCTTCGGGTGTACCAGGCCAAGAGGCGTATGGCGGAACTTCTGGTAGAGACCGGCGAGCTTCACGCCGAGCCGAAGCCAATCACGCACGCGGTGCGGTTCTACGAGAAAGGCGACCGACCGTTGGAGATCGTCACCAGCAGGCAGTGGTATCTCAAGAACGGCGGGCTCGACATGGACCTGCGAGAGCAGCTGTTGGAGCGCGGTCGCGAGTTGGAGTGGCACCCTAGCACGATGCGCGTGCGGTACGAGAACTGGGTGAACGGCCTGAATTCCGACTGGCTGCTCAGCAGGCAGCGGTTCTTCGGCGTGCCGATCCCGCTGTGGTACCCGGTGAATGCCGACGGCTCGATAGATTACGACAACCCCATCGAGCCCACGAGCGATCAGCTTCCCATCGACCCGTACAGGGACGTGCCGGACGGATACACCGACGATCAGCGCGACGTGCCCGGAGGATTCACGGGAGACCCCGACGTGATGGACACGTGGGGAACGTCGTCGCTCTCGCCACAGGTGGTCGGACGTTTCGGGGAGAATGACGATTTCTTGCCGCAAGTGTTCCCCATGGACCTGCGGCCCCAGGCGCACGAGATCATCCGCACGTGGCTCTTCTACACGGTCGTGAGGGCGCACCTGCAGCACGACAGCCTCCCGTGGAAGAACGCGGCGATATCCGGCTGGGTGCTCGACCCCGACCGTAAGAAGATGTCGAAGTCGAAGGGCAACGTGGTCACGCCGATGCACCTGATCGAGCGGTACGGCGCGGACGCCGTGCGATACTGGGCCTGCAGCGGGCGGCTGGGACGTGACACGGCCTTCGACGAGAACCAGATGAAGGTCGGGCGCAGGCTTGCCATCAAGCTCCTGAACGCGAGCAAGTTCGCCCTGTTGAACGCGGAGGGCGCGAGCGAGGACGCCGAGATCACCGAGCCTCTGGACGCCGCAATGCTGGCGCGGCTGGCTGAACTGGTGGACGACGTGACCGAGGCATTTGACAAATTCGACTACGCAAGGGCGCTCGAAATCACGGAGACGTTCTTCTGGTTCTTCACGGACAACTACATCGAGCTCGTGAAAGGCCGCACCTACGGCAGTCGCGGGGATTCGGCTCGCGATTCCGGGCGGGCGGCTCTGTGCCTCGCAATCGAAACGCTTCTCAAGCTCTTCGCACCGCACGTCCCCTTCGTGACGGAGGAGATATGGTCGTGGTGGAAGGAAGGCAGCGTGCACCGGGCCCCTTGGCCGAGCGGAGACGCCATCCGCGCAAGGGCCGGGGGCATCGCCGAGGAAGAGGTCTACGAGGTCGCCAGCGAGGTACTGGGGGAGATCCGCCGGTTCAAGAGCGACTCGAACCTCTCACTGGGCGCTCCGGTTGGCAAGGTGGTTGTACGCGACACGGCAGAGCGAATCGCAATCTTGGAGCGGTCGCTGCTGGACGTGAAGGACGCTGGCCGCGTGGGTGAGTTCGCCACGGTGGCGGACGGCGCGTTTTCGGTGTCGGTGACGGAGGACGGGGCTGCCTAGCAGACTCTTGAA
>JAPPDQ010000467.1 GCA_028875495.1 Chloroflexota bacterium | reverse complement strand
ATTGTCAGTGATATGCGTTCTTCGGTCGATTCCAGATCGTTAAGTGTGACTCCCGTCGACGAGTAGAAATGCCCGTCAGCCATTCCGCTGACGATTGCGTCCACCGACAGCTCGTCGGCATGGACGATTACCCAGCCGCGCCCGGGGTTCAACTTGTCGTGGGCGAAGTCGAAGTAGTTGTGGGAGTCGTCCGAGGCCACGCCGAAGATGGGCTTGCCTGCCGTGAGAACGCCGTCCCATATCTCTTCGGCGCTAAACTTGCCGGGGCCGCCTTCGTTGTTCGTGACCGGAGACCCGTTGTAGACCTCGATCAGGCTTGCGCCGTCGACCTCGCGGACGTGAGTATGGTCGAAGGCCCATTGGTAGTTGGGATGGTTGATCGACGCGATGCCACCGGCATCAAGAATGGCGTTCACGTTGCCCTGTATCGTCTCAACGATCTCTTCTCCGTGGAACGGCTCGACGACCCGCGTGATCCCGATTCCGTTGATGTGGATCGGGATCGAGCCGGCCTGGATTCGGGCGGAGACCTCTTCGCCGGAGACCATGAGCGGCCCGCCTTCAATCTCGTGTTCCAGTATCGTCCGGTGGTTGTGGTCGCTCAGGACGAGGAAGTCGTAGCCGTGCTCCATGAACCACTTGACGACGAACTCAGGATCGGCGTCTCCATCCGATTTGGTTGTGTGCGTGTGGATGTTGCCCTTGTACCAGTTGGACATCTAGTCGCCCCTGACGAAGACGGGCTGCGTCCACGCCTTGCCACCTGACGAGGACCGGACGGTGGCGCGAACATAGCCCTCGTCGCCCTTTATCGAATACGAGACCGACAGTCCCGTTTCTTCGGCGAGCACTTTCCCGTCCCTTCCGGAGAAGGTCGTCGTATAGATGAAGTCACTCTCTTCCTCTATCTTGAGGGAGACTGACTCTTCGGACTGTTCCAGTTCGGTGAGAACTATGCCCGTCGATGAGTAGAACTCGCCCGTCGCAAGACCGTCCACGATGGCGTCAACGGTCAGTTCCGGCGCGTGCACGACGACCCAGCCGCGTCCGGGATTGCTCATACCAGGATGGTAGTCGTAATACCGGTGCGAGTCGTCGGTGGCAGTGCCGAAAATGACCCTGCCCGCGCTGAGCACACCGTCCCATATCTCCTCTGTGCTGGGTTTGCCGGGAGCGCCGTAGAGGTTAACTCCAGGATGGCCGTTGTAGACCTCCATGAGCTCCGCGCCCCTCACCTGTGTAATGTGCGTGTGGTCGAACGCCCAGTGGAAGTTTGGATGGTTAAGTTGTGCGATGCCGTTCGCCTCGTGAATCGCGTCCACGTTTGCTTGGATCGTACCTACGATGTCGTCACCGTGAATAGGTTCGACGAGCCGTGAAATGCCGATGCCGTTGATATGGATCGGTATCTGTCCCATCTCGATTCTGGCGGAGACCTCTTCCCCCGGGATCATCAGCGGCCCGCCCTCGACCTCGTGTTCGAGTATCGTGCGGTGGTTGTGATCGCTCAGCATGAGGAAGTCGTAGCCGTGCTCCATAAACCAGTTGACGACAAACTCCGGGTCGGCGTCGCCGACCGACTCGGTGGAGTGGGTGTGCAAGTTGCCTTTGAACCATTCGTAGTCGGGCATCGCGGACCTCGGAACATTGGACTTGCGGAGCGCGCAAAGGCTATCGCCCAACTGCCCAAGTGTCAACCGGCGGTGCTACAATCAACGGTCGGAGCCGATGACTGAGATCGCATACATAAACGAGTCCATGAAGGCGTTCCTCACGAACGATTCGGGGAAGTCGCCAGTCCCGCTCAACGGTCCGGGTGATGCCCAGTCTTGGCCGACATGGTCACCCAACGGTCGCTACGTCGTGTACTCCGCGTTCTCATCCGGCATGAACGGGCATGGCCGCATCGGAGTCTATCTTCACGACCTCTCAAGTGGAGATACCGAGCGAATCTTCGCGAACGAACCGGGGTCCGACGGCATTGCGAGACGCACGCCGCACTACGTGCTCTGGTCTCCCAACGGGAAGATGATCTCACTTGTCGTCAGGTCGAAGGCCGAGAGTCTGTCGGGACTCGTATATCGGGTCGGCGAGCAAGGGCCTCCCAAACTCGTTCATGACGGATTCCCGCTGTTCTCCTCCTGGTCGCGGAACTCGCGGTTCCTCCTCTTCCATGCGGGCGCCGAGCACTACCTCGTCGATTTCGAGGGCGAATCGACGCCGCGCCGGATGCCCGGTGATTCACGACTCTACATGACGCCGTCGTGGTCGCCTCGCGGCGCAGTCATGGGACTGCTCAGCGAGGGCAAGGAATACCGTAGCTCGCTGATGCTCGTCGACGTGGAGAACCTGTCGGCCCAGACCCTGGTGGAGTTCAACGGCAACGGCGCGTTCGTCTGGAGTCCCGACGGCGAATCGGTGGCATTGACGCGGGAACCTCAGGGCGAGTCGCGGTTCTACAGCGGCATCTGGCACGTGACGCTCGACGGCGTGGAGCGGAAGATCGTCAACGACATGGTGCTGGCGTTCTTCTGGTCGCCTAGCGGCAAGCATATTGCCTACGTCACAACGTCCGAGGGCGCGGAGGGCTCCGTCCGCTGGGGTCTCGTCGACGTGGAGTCCGGGGAGTCGCGGTATCTGTCCGACTTTCGGCCCACCGAGGAGCAACTCAGCGTATTTATGTTCTTCGACCAGTACGTGCAGTCGCACAATCCCTGGTCGCCCGACGGGAGCGCGCTCATCTACTCGGGTGCGCTCGGCTACACCAAGGGGCGCGACCCCCTCCCCGGGCAGGACGACGCAAGGGTTATCGTCGAAAATGTGACTGCGGGAGGCCCGACTGAGGTCGCTCGCGGTATCTTGGGGACTTGGTCACCGAAGACGTGACGGACACGACGGCAGAACACCTTAGATTCCTCGCTGCGCTCGGAATGACAGTCCGTGCTGCAAGTTATCCCATGGGACGCTACGGGACGCTACCGCGCGAAGACCGTTGAGTCTTCGATGACCTCTCGAAGGTAGTCGGCGGCCATGGCGATGCAGGTCTGATCGTCGTAGCGATTGCGGGGTATGTCTCCCCCTTCGAACACAATGGAAATCGCGCCGTTGTAGTCGACGTCTCGGAGGATGCGGAGGAAACGCGGGTAGTCGAGCCACTCCTCGAAACCGTTGTCGATCTTGTAGATCTTCGCGCGGACGCCGGTGGCATAGGGAGCGACCCGCTTATGGTAGGCCTCGTATATGTCCAACTCGGTGTTGTACCAACCGCGTGGGGAGCCGCCGCGAGCCCCCTCCCACTGTCCAGAGTCGAGGATGTACGTGAAGTTCTTCCGGCCCACCTCTCGCAGGATTCGCAGAACCTGATTGGCGTTCATGGCGAAACTACCGTGGTTGTGGTTCTGGAGCGAGACGACGACGCCCCGCTCGGCACAGTAGTCGGCAAGCTCCTGGAAATCGTCAATCATGGGAGCCCAGAACCTCTCTTGTTCCTCGACGGTGTCGGGCCAGGTGTGGCGAGCGAATACGTGGAGGACCTGCGCACCGATGAAGGCTGCCGAGTCGGCGTCGGCCTTGGCGCGCGCTAAGCGCTGAACTCTCATATCTTCCGGCCCAACGAGGCTCACGCCGGATGCGAAATACCCGATGGGCAGTCCGGCCTTCATGCACATCAGCTTGGTCCGCAGCAGGAACTCCGGCGTTTGGAGGTCGGCCATCATAAGGATGTCGATCATGTCGAGGCCAATGTCGCGCGCGAATTCGATCAGCCCCGGATAATCATCCTCACTCTGACCCCGCGCCATGTATGAGAGCTTTATCAACGAAGATTACCTTTCTCTTTGCCAGTGCCGACCAATAAGAAAGCCCATATTAGTGGTACAGGTATGACAGGGCCATCACGTCGCGCAGATGGCCTGCCGCCAGCTTGATGCACTCTTCCATTCCCACACGATTGCGGGGCGGCTGCCCGCCCTCGAAGACGATTGACACCGTGCCGTTGAAGTCGTTTTGGCGGAGAATCTTGAATATGCGAGGGTAGTCGAGCCACTCCTCCCAGCCGTTGTCGATCTTGTAGATCTTCGCGCGTACCAGAGTCGTATGTGGGGCGACGCGCTCCATGTAGTCGCGGTAGATGTCCACGTTCAGGTCACGCCAGCCGCGCGGGGATCCTCCGACGGCGCCCTGCCACTGGCCGGTATCCATGATGTACGTGAAATTGGGCCGATCGACATCCTTGAGAATTCGCAGCACCTGGTCGGCGTTCATAGCGAAGCTGCTGTGGTTGTGGTTTTGGAGTCCGATGACGACACCCTTTGCCGCCGCGTATTCGGAGATTATTTGAAAATCCTCGATCATCGGGCCCCAGAACCGCTCCTGCTCCTCCACCGTTTCGGGCCACTTGAACCTCGCGAAGACCCGGAGCATCTGCGCCCCTATGAGCGCTGCGGTGTCCACGTCCTTGCGGCCAATGTCGAGCCGCGTGGAGCGCTCTTCCAGCGGTCCGACAAACTTGCCGCCTCCCAGGTAGCCGATGAGTAGGCCGGCGTCAACACACATCCTCTTGATCCGCATGATGAAGGCCGGGTCACGGGGCATCCCGCTGAGGTGAAAGTCGATCACGTCCAGCCCGATATCGCCCGCAAACTCCAAGTGCTGTTCAAATGCCTCGGCGTCCGTGGCCCTCGCCATCCAGCTCAGTTTCATCATAGTGCGTAGGTCTCCACCACATTCAATGTCCGCGCTGTGAATGCTGAGCGGAGTCTAACACAGCTGAAACTTCAGCGGGTGTACGGTCAATTCCTGCTTCGCAGAACATTATTTCTGCAAAAGGGTTGACAGTACGCCTGTTCTGTTCTATTCTGTTCTAAACGATAACCCTCTATTACAGGAGAAGGGTGACATGGGTGCCCACGATACCGCCATGGACGTACAGATGATTATGCCGGGGATGCACGAACGCAGTGCCGTCGAAACGGTGCTTGGCGGCTGGCAGCTTCATCCTGGCGTCGAGGTAACGTACCGCGGACACATCAAGGGCGGTCCAAAATTCGGGGCCACCGGCGTCGTGCAGGAGGTAAGGGGCAGGCGCGTGGTTGTCGACCTGTACGGGTGGGGCACTTGGCACATCCCCTTCTATTTCCTGTCAACGGCTCTCAAGGCGGCATAGAAAAGGAGAGACACATGCTGAATGCACTTCGAAGGCTGTTCACTAACGAAGGCACCGATTACGCCGGGAAATTCGGGTCAGTAGGAGGGCCGGACGGTGGGATAACAAGACACCTCGATTTTGCTGTCATTGCCGCCCAAGGTGACGTGCGCGTGAAAGTTGTCGGCGTGGGCGGCGCGGGTGGCAACGCGGTCGCACGGATGGCGAGCACGGGGCTGGGTGGCGTAGAGTTCCTTGCCGTGAACACCGACGTACAGGCGCTGAGGCGCGTCAAGGGCGTGCCCACCTATGCGATTGGCCCCATAGCGACAGGCGGCATGGGGTCGGGCGGGAGTCCCGACCGGGGTCGCAAGGCAGTGCGCGAAAACCTGGAACACATCGGAGAACTGCTTGAAGGGTCGGACATGGTATTTGTCACGGCTGGAATGGGAGGCGGCACGGGTACCGGCGCGGCTCCAATCATCGCCGAGATAGCCCGCCGAAAGGGCGCTCTGACGGTCGGCGTGGTAACCCGCCCGTTCTCCTTCGAAGGTCAGGGGCGTATGGCCGTTGCCGACAAGGGCCTCAAGCAGCTTGGACAGAAGGTGGACACGCTGATTACCGTGGAGAATGACCGGCTGCTCACTTCGCTGGACGGAGAGATGTCGCTGGAGCGCGGCTTCCGCATCGCGGACGAAGTGCTGCGGCAGGGCGTGGAAGGGATATCGGAGATAATCACCGTTCCGGGCACGATTAACGTCGACTTTGCGGACGTGAAGTCGGTGATGATGAACCGGGGCGTTTCGTTCATGGCGCTGGGCGAGGGTAAGGGCAGGACTGCCTCGACGGACGCTGTGAAGGCAGCTCTCGCAAATCCTCTATTCACCACACCGATCGAGGGGGCGCAGGGCATTTTGTTCAACGTAAGAGGCGGTCGCGACCTATCCATCGGTCAGGTGCAAGAGATTGCCGGCATGATCGAGGGCGCGAGCAAGTCACAGGCCCAAGTCGTGTTCGGCGTCGTTCAAGACCCGCGATGGAATAAGCGGGTCCGCGTGACGCTGGTTGCTACCGGCATTCCACCCCGCGAGGCCAGCGTAAAAGGTGTGGCAAACGGGACGGTGGCGGAGCTTGACGGCCTGAGAGCTGAGAATGGGACGCAGGAGCCTTTCGACACTCAGCCCTCCTATGGCGCGAATGGGCATCAGACCCCGGCATTTCCGAATATGCGAAAGGTGGCGTGAGCGCGACCGGACTGTTTAATCGTAGACGAAGCGGTTGCGCTCGCCCTTGAGGAACTCTTCGAGGTCCCTGATGACCTCGTCCGGGGTGGGAACGTCATCCGGCAGGGGCTTGGGAGTCTGGGAGGCATCGAAGGCCTCTTCGAGACGCCGGACGTACTCGACGATCTCCTCGTTGTTCGCGATGGACTCGGTGGCCTTCTGCTCGAAGCGGTCGCCAGCCCGGCGCAGGTCTTCCAACTCCAAATCGGTGTCGAGGAGCCGTCGGACTTTGTCCAGCAGCGTGTAACTCAGCTTCGGATTCGGCATGGATGGCAGGTAGTGTGGACCGTGTCCCCACAAACTGACGTGGTCGAGGCCGCGCTGTCTGCAGAAGTCGGAGAGAACTGTGTGAATCGCCGTGGGCCCCTGGTACGGGGAGCTGAATGCTCCGATAGCCTGGACTCTCTTGCCCAGCTTCTGTTGTGAGCTGACAACCGACGAGACGGGGAAGGGTCTGGTATGCGGGACGGTGTTGAACAGAGAGCCGAGCGTGACCATAAGCTCCACTCCGTACCGGTCGGCGACCGCGATGACAGTATCGCAGTAGGCCTTCCACTTGAGATTGGGCTCGACGCCGGAAAACAGAAGCAGGCCAGGCGAGTCGTCGTCGGGGACGTAGGCATGGAATTCGTTGGAGGGCCAGGAGATGTATCGTTCGCCCTTGTCGTCCAGCAACGTTTGGGGCCGAGTAGATGTAAAGTCGTAGAATTCCTCGGGTGAAATCTCGGCGACCTTTTTCGTTTCGAGCGTGCGATTGAGGAAGCGGAGGGCCCTCGTCGTTGCTTCCGCACCGTCCGCCCATCCGGCGAACGCGGCGATCATGTAGGGAAGCCGTCGCTCCGGAATGTCGTGGATCGCAAGACCGTCCATTGCTGTTCCTTACCCCAAACTCTCATTCGAGCATATCACCAGTGTCGCGGGTAGCTCAACCAACGCTACGGACGTAGAATGTCCTCTCATCACACCTTCGTCGCCGAGGGGGCCTTGAATGCCTGAGCCGGTTGTCTTGGATCGGGTTGCGTTCACGTGGGTTGCGGCGAACGGGACGAAGAGCTGGTCGTTCGTCGAGATCACCGACGCTAACGGTGAGACGGTTACCGTAGAGTGTCAGGGCCTGAGAACGGTCGATGACAGGGAACTCATATTTGCGGAGTTCATCGAAAGACTTCGGGGCGTTCAAATCACCGGCGACGAAGAGGTCGAACGGCTTCTGGGTCTGACGAGGGAAGAGGGCAAAGCGAACTCGCGTGTAGTGAGCGCCCTTGCGACGGCGGTGGTCGAGTTCCAATGCCGGTACTCCGGGCACAGCATGACAGAGACGCTCGGCGGGGAGCCAAAAGAGCGCCAACTGCTGTACGCAAATCTTAACCGTTATCTGCGCGACGTGAAGAAGAGCCGAACTCCCGTGGACTTCGGCGAGGCCGCTGAAGGGGCCGTGCGGGAAGGATTCACCATACTTAAGACGGATCCTTTCGACGAGGTGAGGCCCACGCATACGGTAGATGAGATATTCGAGGTAGCATCGGTAAGCCTGGAACGCCTCGCGGCGATGCGTTCGGCGGCGGGGGACGATGTCGCCCTGCAGGTGGACTGCCATGGGGCATTCAACGTCGAGACGGCCATTGCCATCGCGCCGGAGTTGGAGCGGCTGGG
>JAPPDQ010000005.1:1342-8269 GCA_028875495.1 Chloroflexota bacterium | reverse complement strand
CGACGGTGCTGATCCACCCGCTCACCGACCACCGACGCATCCTGCCGGTGGAGAAGAAGGGCGAGCTCCTGGAGGCGGCAGACGGGTTCCTGTTGGTGATGTCGTACAACCCCGGCTACCAGAGCGCGCTGAAGGACCTTAAGCACAGCACCCGACAGCGCTTCGTGGCGATAGAGTTCGGCTATCCGCCGAAGGATACCGAGGCCGAGATCGTCGCCCACGAGTCGGGCGTCGACGAGGAAACGGCAATGGGCCTCGCCAAGCTCGGCGAGAAGGTGCGGAACCTCAAGGAGCACGGTCTCGCTGAGGGCGCAAGCACGCGCCTGCTGATCTACGCCGGGAAGATGATCGCGGGAGGCATCGAGCCTCGACGTGCATGTCAGGTCGCGGTCAACTGGGCCGTTACGGACGATCACTCCCTGCAGGCCAGCGTGGACGAGGTGATCAATTCCATATTCGAGTGATTTTGCGTATCAAACAGCCCCCAACACCGTGGCATCCCTCCGAAGTGAGTGTTTAGTGCGTCGCCAGAAACCGTTCGTGGTGAGCTTGTCAAACCACGAATGGCGCACCCACCCTTCGACAAGCTCAGGGTGAACGGAATTACTTTTTGGCGCCCTCCAAGGTAGCGCCGCCCCTCGTTCCCTATGCCAACCCAAGCAATGCCAGCAACCACGGTAGAGTCTGCAATCCGACAGGCACTGGCGCGGCATCGCAAACGCTCGATTGACAACTCCTCCATGGCTCGCGCGGGCGTCCTGATGCTCGTGTACCCCAAGGACGGAATGCCTCATATGCTGTTCAACAAGCGGAGTGAGCACGTCGAGAAGCACAAGGGCGAGATTGCCTTTCCCGGCGGAGGCTGGGAGTCCGGCGACGCGACGATACTGGACACGGCCCTGCGCGAGACGTGGGAGGAGATGTCCATCGACCCGCAGGACGTGACGGTGCTGGGCGAACTGGACGATATCATTACGATATCCGACTTCGTGGTGACGCCCTACGTTGGGGCCATTCCCGGCGGGTACGACTTCAAGCCAAACATCGAGGTGGCAGAGGTGGTCGAGGTGCCGCTGGAGGCCATCCTGAACGGGCGGAATCTCCGGGACGACACCCGTCTCGTAAACGGTCGGATCGAGCGACGCGCGACCTACGCCCATAATGGGCATCTCATTTGGGGCGCGACGGGGATGATATTGGAAGGCTTCGTCCGCATACTGAAGACAACCGACGACGGGGAGGACCTGTGGAAGACATAGACGCAGTCCGCCAGCGAGTTAGAACGACCCTCGGCCAGTACCCTCCCCTTACCCTCGACGAGTTCGACAAGTCGTGGCACAAGATGTCCGATCTGTTGAACTCACAGCAGCTCTCGATGTGGGCGGACATGGGCATCCGGCTGGCCGGCCAGACCGTACGCTCGTGGGAGTCCGCCGCGCAATACTACAAGTCAAGCGCCAAGATCGTGAGCCTGATGCCCTTCAGCCGCTTCGAGGAGTGGGCTGAGTGTGGATTACGGCTCTGCCAAGACTCCCCGACCCTCGCCGCGTGCTACTTCAACGCGAGCCATGGCACCCTGGAGAAGCTCCGGGCGCGACACGTCGAGGCCTGGGCGATGATGGGCCGCAGGCTGTACAAGGGCACTTGGAAGTCGGGTACTCTGGCCTGCAAGTTCTTCGATTCCAGTCCCAAGCTGGTGCAGTCGCTCGAAATCGAGGACCTCGACCGGTTTGTCGCGTTTCTGGAGTACGTGTCGCGCCGGTCGTACGACGTGGCGACCGACTGCATCGTCCTTGGGGAGCGCATCTTCCCCGCGCTGGGCGAGCACAACCAGGCCTTCATCGGCCTGTCGTACTCGGTCGCGGAGACGGGATGGAGGCAGGTCAAGAGCGTGTTCGACGCCACGGCCCGCTCCTTGCCGAGAGTGCAGGCAAGTCAGCGGGGGCGCTTCATCGCCCTGTCGGACGCCCTGCGCGAGAGCGGAGCCGGTAACCTCGCGGGAGCGATGCTGGAAGTGTCACAGGCGCTCTGGGAGCTCGACACCGAGTACCACGAGTACGTGCTTGAGATGTCGGAAGACCTCATGGAGCACGCGCCGAGTGCGATTCCCGACTTCATCAAGAGCTGCCCGAAGGCCCTCGAAAGGGTGACGATTCTCCAACTCCGGCAGTGGTACCTCGAAGGCGTCCGCATCCTTCAGCGAAACCGTGATGCGGGAATGGCCTACTTCCGCCTAGAATCGGCCCACTCGCAGAGCGAGCTGGACGCGCTCTCGGCGAATATCGAGTTCGAGCGCATCAAGGAACTTATGGAGATGTATTGCCAGGCCCTCGCGGGAGCCGAGGTGAAGGTCGCAGCCAGTGAGGAACTGGCCGAAAAGCGCATCGGGTGGCTCGCGCCGGATTCTCCGACCACGGAGGGATCAACCGTCTACGTTCCGGCCATCGCCGATCGGTATGAGACGAAGGAAGAGAACTTCGCGCTCTTCAAGGTGGTATCGACGCACCAGGTGGCGCGTCTGGAGTTCGGCAGCTTCTGGTTCGAGTTCGATATTCCTTCTACCGTGTTCAAAGACCTGCGGTTCCGGCTCGAAAGGGAAGTGCTGGAGGCCGCGGAGTCGAACGGAGACGGAACGGAGTGGGTGACCGACATCCAGCGTCTGTTTAGCCTCCTGGAGGACAGAAGACTCTCGCTCGACCTGTTCACGATCATCGAGGGCGGGCGGCTCGATATTCGAGTGCTGACCGAGTACCTCGGCATGAGAAGGAGCTATGCGCGGGTGCAGGGCGACGCCCTAGGGGCGCGGCCCGAGATCACGCAGATGCCCGCTCGCGAGGCGATGGTCGAGTTCCTCGTGCGGGTGACGCTGCGGGCGGACGAGAGCCTTCCCACTCCGGTGGAGTACATCGAGGAGGCCCGCAAGATCGCCTCCATCGCACGGCGGGCAAACGCATTCGGAACGACCGTCGAGGACACTGCCGAGGCGATGCTGCGTATCTACGCCGTCCTGATCCAGATCCCGAACGTTCCCCTCGACGAGGATGAGTTCCAAGACCTCGATCTCGGCGACGACGCCGATGAGACGTCGATGGAGTCGGAGGCTGAGGACGACATCATCCAGTCGCTCATGGAGGGCCTTGGTGCGGAGTCGCAGGAGAAATCGCCCGGCGAGCAGGAGTACGAGACCAGCCAGGACGTTGACTACCGTGGCGACTTCAAGCCGGAGATGGTGCAGCTCCTCGAACAGCTTCGGCTGCAGAAAGGCACCGAAGGCTCCGCCGACGGCGATACGCAGGAGATCACCCAGGAGATGCTCCAGGAGCTGATCCAGAACAGCGCGGAGCTCGACCTTGACGCGATGGAGTTTGGCGAGGCCGAAGACATGACCGCCGACATGGCGCAGAACATGCTCAAAGAAGCCAGCATGACCGCGCCGTCGCACCCGGACAGGGGGCAGGGACAGTTCGTGCATGTGGACGAGGACGGCGGGCCCATCGACCCCGACGAGCCGCAGACCTTCGTCTACGACGAGTGGGACTTCCGCGCGGAGGACTACAAGCCGCGCTGGTGCATCGTTCGCCAGAAGCAGATGAGCGAGGGCGACCCCGCATACTATGGACAGACCCTCGCGGGCTACTCGACTTTGGTGAACCAGATACGGCGACAGTTCGAGTTGCTGGTGCCGGAGATGTTCCGCAAGCAGCGCAAGCTGGAGGACGGCGAGGAGATCGACATCGACGACGTTATCGAGGCGATGGTCGATATCCGCACCGGCTCAAGCCCCAGCGACAAGCTGTACTGGCGTCGCAACAAGGTGCAGCGCGACGTTGCGGTCGTCTTCCTGCTGGACACGAGCGCCTCGACGGCTGAGGCGGTAGACGAGTCGCGCAAGGGCGAGGACTGGGACGCGCCCGACGATCCCGTCGAGTACATGACGTGGCTGCGGACGCGGCGAGGCGAGGGGATGCGGCGGTCGTACAAGCGCATCATCGACCTCGAAAAGGAGGCGTGCGTCCTGCTCATCAACGCTCTTGAGGCCGTCGGCGACCGCTACGGCATCTACGCCTTCTCCGGCTACGGACGGGAGAACGTCGAGTTCTACACCATCAAGGACATCGAGGAGAATTTCTCGGACAGCATCAAGCGTAGGATCGACCGGGTGTCGCCGCTTCACGCCACGCGCATGGGCCCGGCCATCCGGCATGCGACGACCAAGCTGGATGCGCTGGACGCCAAGACGAAGCTCCTCTTTCTCATCAGCGACGGCAGGCCGCAGGACAGGGGCTACAGCCGCGAAGGAGTCGAGAAGGAGTACGCCGTCCATGACACCAAGATGGCCCTCGACGAGGCGAAGGCAAAGGACATCACGGCATTCGCGCTTACGGTCGACAAGAACGGCCACGACTACCTCGCTACGATGTGCCAGGACATGGGCTACGAGATCCTCGACGATATCCTGCAGCTGCCGCGTAGGTTGCTGTTCCTGTATCGCCGGCTGACGATGTAGGGAGTGGGGCATCACGCAGGACAGCCCGAGTTCTCTTGCTTCACTGAATCGAGACCATTCGGCGTAGCGGGGATACAGTGAGGTTGGCCGCATCGTCCGATTGCAACCTTTTGATTCGGCTAATTGCAATGTTAGGGTGCGTCAGATTGCAAACTTCCATAGCGTCTGATCGCAAGGTTGCGGCGATGTCCCGACCATGCGTCAACCACCCCGTAGGGGAGATTCGCGAATCCCCCCTACATAAACATCGGCATCGGTGATCGTGGTCATTGGCTGACTTCGGGAGGGCTACCCTTTGCCCACGACAGCGTCGAACGCCGCAAGTGGACCAGCTTGGTGGTGTAAGGGTAAGCATTGGCGGGCTCCAAGTGTGAATTGCTCAGGTGATTTATGAGCATTCCGTAAAGGAAAGCTAAATTTGACCCCTCCCTTGAACCTCCCTTCGAATCCATGCTTTCGGCAAACAACCAGTCATACTCTGGCCCAGCTGTCTCTGTTGGGTATTTATGGTATTCGCCCTCACCAGCTTCATTGAGACACGAACGAATGAGAACTCCCTTGTCCAGTAGCACAGAAACGTTAGGAACAAGAGCAAGATCCGTTGAAGTGAAGTGTGGAGAAACATCCTTGAATGAAAAGTCACCTGCGTCTACACAGAAGAAAAAAGAGAACAGGTGATTCAAGAACCGGTTGCTGCTACCTCGCATCATGTCCACCAGAGTTGTGTCACCATGCAACTCGCCGCCGTATGCGGTGTTCTCAACTAGCGGGCGATGCATCTCAGCAATCCCGGCCAGTGTGTTCGTCAACTCATGGAAATATGATCTGGATTTGTAGTAGGTCGACTTGACCTCACCTATTGCGAATACTGAAGTTATGGGGACGTACTCAGTCCCATCCTGTGTCGTGTACAGTGACGAAAGGTTGAATGCATCGGCGATGATAATGTCAATTTGGGGGGTTACCTGCTGGTCAAAATCGATCAGATGGCCTGACGTAATGTAATACCTTGGTGGCAACATCTGCCTGAAGTAGTCGCGGACCGCCTTTTCTACTTCATTGCCCGCAGCCCTAATGTCTGTGGGATGAATCAACATTGCGCTTTCGCGTGCCAGCCTCAACAAGGCGGCATCACGCGCGAACGCACGAGCCAGATCAAATCTCTTGTCCAAAACACTCCATCCTTAGTAGGTTTGGGGGTCGCATCCCCCACCCCCACCTCCCCCGGCACCAGCCTCGGTAACAGCGTATTCAAGTAGGGCGGTGACGTCGCGCGATTGTCTGTCACAATGACGAAGAAGAGATCGAAGAAGAAACCGAATGAACCTTCACCCTACCCTCTCCAGTGTCCCCTCCACTCTCGATATGTTGGACTGCTTCTTGGACGACCGGATAGCTGTCCCTCAGCTAGACTGCCACGCTTACTTGGTAGACGACCTCTGCATCCTTCGGCACGTCCCGACCTTCGTCCCTCAGCACTTCAAGATACAGTTCTATGGCCTCTCCGACGTTCTTGAGGGATTCCTCTACCGATTCCCCTTGCGAGTAACAGCCGGGCAATGCCGGAACCTCAACCCAAAAACCGCCCTCTTCGGCTGTATGAACTACAACTGAGTACAACATAGCTCGACTCCCTCACAGAAGTTCTTCAAACTCCTCCACCGAAATACTTGCCCGTTCGATGGCATCTAGCAAGATACCCACCTTCACGGCCCTTCCATGAAACGGCAGGACGATCATTCCCCTCGTTGGATGCTTGAGGATGTGATGACTTCCCCGGATGCGTATGGTTTCATATCCTAGACGATGGAACGCGCGGATCGCACGCTGCGCCCTCACATTCCTAAGCCTTCTCCCTCCTGAACTCAACTACGGTGTGACTCCAATTCTAGCTCAACGAAGGATGTGTCGATTCAAGTTTACCGTTCATCCTCGTGGCTCGCTCGTTCAGAACCGCGAAGTCGATGATACCATGAGGCCCACCGCAACCCGAAAGGCCTACACCCATGAGAGTTCACTCGACGATCTCCGGCGGACGCGCCACCCTCGACATGCTCGACGGCCTCCCACAGGAACCGGCGTTCCCTGTTGAGGAGTACCAGACAAGGCTCGCCGCCGTCCGTGACGGAATGCGCCAGCGAGATGTCGAGGTGCTGCTGGTACAGCATCCGCCAAACGTGCTGTATATGACGGGGTACCAAACGTTCTCGCCGAACTTTGGTGAGTGCGTGGTCGTCTCTCAGGAGGACAATCCCACCCTGCTCGTGCCGTCGCCGGAGCTTGGAGGTGCGCTGGTCCACACATGGCTCGACGACAGGCGCGGCTACGCTCCCGACCGGAGCAACGCTCAGTACATCGCCGACACGCTCCGCGACAAGAGGCTCGACGGCGCAAAGATAGGCGTGGAGAAGGGCAGTCAC